>DXCY01000044.1 GCA_019115725.1 Candidatus Luteimonas excrementigallinarum | reverse complement strand
CCGCCGATGCGGTCCGCGCCCAGGCCGTGGCCCAGGGCTATGCAGAACGCGAGGTGTTCGAGGCCGACGGCCGCAGTTTCGATTGGGCCGCACTCGAGGCCAGCTTCCGCGCCCCCAGCCTGTTCGCCTCCCGCCGCGTGATCGAGGTGCGCCTGCCCAGCGCCAAGCCGGGCAAGGAGGGCGCGGCGGTGCTGTCCGCCTTCTGCGAGCAGCCACCCGACGACGTGCTGTTGCTGGTGACCGGCAACGAGTGGAGCCGCCAGCACGGCGGCAAGTGGAGCGAGGCGATTGCCGGCGTGGGCTGCATGGTGGTGGCCTGGGCGATCAAACCGCACGAGATCTCCGGCTGGATTGAACAGCGCCTGCGCAGCCGCGGCCTGGCTGCCGACCGCGAGGCGGTGCAGCTGCTGGCCGACCGGGTGGAAGGCAACCTGCTGGCCGCCGCCCAGGAAGTCGACAAGCTGGTGCTGCTGGCCGATGACACCCGCCTGGACGCGGCCCGGATGCAGGAACTGGTGGCCGATGCGGCCCGGTTCGATGTGTTCCGCCTGATCGATGCCGCGCTCAACGGCCAGCCCGCGCAGGTGGCGCGGATGCTGGCCGGCCTGCGCGCCGAAGGCGTGGCCGTGCCCGCGCTGATGGGCATGGTGGTGATGGAACTGCAGCGGGCGGCTGCGCTGGCCCGGGTCGATGCGCGCGGCGGCAATCTGGCCTCGGAATTCCGCGCCCAGCGGGTCTGGGAAGCCAAGCAGGCGGTGTTCCGGCGCGCCCTGCAGCGGCATGGGGCCGGCCGCTGGGAACAGTTCCTGGCCGAAGCCGGACGGATTGACCGCATGGCCAAGGGCCGTGAGCAGGGCGACCCCTGGCAGGCGCTGGAGCGGCTGCTGCTGGCGGTCGCGGAACGGCGCGCGCTGCCGATGCTGGCGTGAGCGCTTCGGCCCGCCTGATGATCCTCTACGGGGGCACGTTCGACCCCGTGCACAACGGCCACCTGGCCATTGCCCGTGCCGCTTGGCAAAGACTGGGCAGCCCGGTGCGGATGATGCCCGCGGCGGATCCGCCGCACCGGCCGCCGCCCGGCGCCTCGGCGCAGGACCGGGCAGAAATGCTGGCACTGGCGGTGGCTGACGAGCCCGGCCTGTGCGTTGACCGGCGCGAACTGGAGCGCACCGGCCGGAGCTATACCGTCGATACCCTGCGTGCGCTGCGCGCCGATGAGCCTGACCTCCCGGTGGCCATGCTGCTGGGCGCAGACAGCTTCCTCAGCCTGCCGGGCTGGAAGGACTGGCGGGACCTGTTCGGCCTGGTGCATTTCGTGGTGGCGCAGCGGCCGGGGGAGGACAGCGTGCTGGACCCGCTGCCCGAACCGCTGGCGGCGGAGGTCTGCGGGCGCTGGGCGGAGGACGGCGCGGCGCTGGCGGCAGCGCCGGCCGGCCGGGTCATGCGCCTGGGCCAGCCGCTGCACGATGTGTCGGCCACGGCGCTGAGGAGCCGGATTGCCGCCGGCCGTCCCTGGCAGCATCTGGTACCCGCGCCGGTGGCCGCACTGATCCGGACGCGCGGGCTCTATCGCGACGCTGCCAACACGGCGTCTTGGCTATAATCTCCTGCAAATCCGACGAGTCGACCCTTTGAGCAACCCCGCACAAGTCATCAAGACCAGCCTTCCCGATCCTGCGCCGGCCGCCGACGCGCTGCTTCGGCAGGTCCACCTCGCCCTGGAGGAGCTCAAAGCCCGGGAGGTGACCGAGATCGATGTGCGCGGCAAGACCAGCGTGTGCGATTTCATGGTGGTCGCCTCCGGCACCTCCAGCCGTCACGTGAAGTCGATTGCAGACGAGGTCGTACGCCAGGCCAAGGTGCTCGACGTGCGCCCGCTGGGCGTGGAAGGCCAGACCGAAGCCGAATGGGTTCTGGTGGACCTGGGCGATGTGGTGGTGCACGTGATGCTGCCGCGGGTGCGCGAGTTCTATGCGCTGGAGCGGCTGTGGTCGGTGGGCGATGATTCCGCGCCCGGCTCGGAAGAAGGTTCCACCGGCGACGATGCCGCGCGCTGAGCGCGGGCCGTCCCATCCGGCACGCCGCCGGTTCTTTGCCTGCAGATGAAAGCGCGCCTGGTTGCCGTTGGCGAGCGGGCGCCGCCGTGGGTAGCGGAAGGTTTCGCCGAATACCGCAAGCGGCTCTCGCACTGGCTGCCGTTCGAACTGGTTGAGGTCAGCCCGGGCCTGCGTGGCAAGGGCCGCGATGGCGCGCGTGCGATCCATGACGAGGGCCAGCGGGTACTGGCCGCACTGCCGCGGGACATCCACGTGGTGGCGCTGGACGGGCGCGGTCGCGAATGGGATTCCGAGGCGCTTTCCCGGCGGCTGGAGCACTGGCGCGGCCAGGGCCGGGATATCGCCTTCCTGATCGGCGGGCCCGAAGGCCACGCCGATCAGGTGCTTGAACGCGCCGATGAGCGCTGGTCACTGGGGCGGCTGACCCTGCCGCACATGCTGGTCCGGCTGCTGGTGGCCGAGCAGCTGTACCGGGCTGCGGCCATGCTGGCCAACCATCCCTATCACCGCGCCTGAGAGCAGCCGCGCCTGAGAGCAACCGGGCATGAGGGCGGGAGTTACTCGTCACTGGCCGGATCGGCGTCGTCCCCCGGCTCGCGGTCCAGGCCGCCGTCGTCCGGATCGCGGGGCTGTTTTTTGCCCACGTTGCGGGCGTCATCGCGATCGCGCGGCGTGCGTTCGGCATAGCCGGACTTGTCGTCGTCACGGCCGGCCGGGGTGGTTTTCCGGCCCTCGCCAGCGGGGTGTTCTGCAGTCATGGAGGGGTTCCCAGGGGCCGCTCAGCGGCCCAGTTCGAAGACGACATCCAGATTGACCGACAGGGTGCTTTCACCGGGTGAAACCGGGGTCGACTCGGCGCTGTCCATCGCCCGGGCGGCCATCATCGGCATGGGCGGGGGCATGAAGCCGCCACCTTCGCTGATGCTGACAATGCGGCGCACCCGCAGGTCCAGCGCGTCGGCGTACAGCTCGGCCCGGGCGCGGGCGGTCTCCAGCGCGGTGCGGCGGGCTTCGTCGTAGGCCTCTTCCGGCTCGCCGATTTCAAACTGCGGCCCGTGCACCTGGTTGGCCCCGCTGGCCACCAGTGCATCCATCACTTCGCCGAGCTTGCTGATGTCGCGCACGGTCAGGCTGACGGTGTTGCGGGCCTGGTAGGCGCTGATCTGCGCTGTCTGGCCCTCGGTGTGCCGGTACTGCGGGAACAGGCTGATCCCGCTGGTGCGCACGTCGCGCTCGGCAATGCCGGCGGCGCGGACGGCGGCCATCACCTGGTTCATCCGGCTTGCGTTGGCCTGCATGGCGGCGCTGGATTCCTCCGCCTGGGTGACCACCCCGGCGGACAGCGTGGCCACGTCGGGTACGCGCTTGGCTTCGCCCTGGGCGGATACCGACACCAGCGTGCCGTCACGGGAGGCCTGCGCGGCTGCGGTCGGCTGCGCATGCGCGCTGGCGGCCAGGGCGCCCATGGACAGGGCCAGAAAGG
>DXCY01000043.1 GCA_019115725.1 Candidatus Luteimonas excrementigallinarum | reverse complement strand
TGAGTTTTCGCGCCAGGTGGACGTGGCGGACCGGACCCACCTGGTGGATATCGTCGGCACCGGCGGCGACGGCGCCCACACCTTCAACATCTCGACGGCGGCTGCGTTCGTGGCCGCGGCCGCAGGTGCGCGGGTGGCCAAGCACGGCAACCGCAGCGTGTCGTCGAAATCCGGCAGCGCCGATGCGTTCGAGGCCCTGGGCGCGGCGATCGAGCTGCAGCCGGAGCAGGTGGCCCAGGCCATCGATCAGACCGGCATCGGCTTCATGTATGCGCCCATCCACCATCCGGCGATGAAGCAGGTGGCCGCGGTGCGCGGCGAGATGGGCGTGCGCACGCTGTTCAACATCCTCGGGCCGCTCACCAACCCGGCCGGGGCGCCGTCGATCCTGATGGGCGTGTTCCACCCCGACCTGGTCGGGATCCAGGTGCGGGTGCTGGAGAAGCTCGGCGCCGAGCGCGCGCTGGTGGTCTGGGGCCGCGATGGCATGGACGAGCTCTCGCTGGGCGCCGCCACCCTGGTCGGCGAGCTGCGCGACGGCCAGGTGCGCGAATACGAGGTGCATCCGGAGGACTTCGGCATCGCCATGGCCGCCAGCCGCAACCTGCGCGTGGCCAACCCGGCCGAATCGAAGGTGATGGTGCTCGATGCGATCGACGGCAAGCCCGGCCTGCCGCGCGAGATCGTGGCCCTCAATGCGGGCGCCGCCCTGTACGTGGCCGGGGTGGCGGACGATATTGGCGACGGCATCGCCAGGGCGCGGGAAGCCATGGCCAGCGGCGCTGCCCGGGCGAAGCTGGAGGCATTCGTGGCCGCCACGCGGCGCCTGGCAGGCGTGGACGCCTGAGCCACAGGCGCTGGTGTCGCGGGTAGCTTGCCGGTGGCCGATGGCAGGTAGGATGACGGCCCCGGGTGGACTCCACCGGGGCAGACGGGCGCCAGCAGGGCGCCCTCGATGTGAACTGGACAGGCCGCGGAGGCGAGGTTGACCGATATTCTGGAAAAGATCCTGGCGCGCAAGCGCGTGGAAGTTGCAGAGCGCCGCGCCGCGCGCCCGCTGGCCGATCTGGCCGCGCACGCCGCGTCCGCGCCGCCCACGCTCGGCTTTGCCGATGCGATCGAGCGCAGGATCCGGGCGGGCGATCCCGCGGTGATCGCCGAGATCAAGAAGGCCAGTCCGTCCAAGGGCGTGATCCGCGCTGATTTCCAGCCGGCCGAGATCGCCCGCAGCTACGAGCGCGGCGGCGCCACCTGCCTGTCGGTGCTGACCGATCGCGATTTCTTCCAGGGGGCTGATGAGAACCTGGTGGCTGCCCGGGCCAGCTGCGCGCTGCCGGTGCTGCGCAAGGATTTCATCATCGATGCCTATCAGGTCTACGAGGCCAGGGTGCTGGGCGCCGACTGCGTGCTGCTGATCGTGGCCGCGCTGGAAGACGGCCCGCTGGCCGAGCTGGCCGGCTTGGCGATGGATCTGGGCATGGACGTGCTGCTGGAAGTGCACGACCGTGAGGAGCTGGAGCGCGCCATCCAGGTGCCGGCACCGCTGCTGGGCATCAACAACCGCAGCCTGCGCAGCTTCGAGGTGACGCTGGACAACACCCTGTCGCTGCGCGACGTGGTGCCCGGGGACCGCAGGCTGGTGACCGAGAGTGGTATCCATACCCGCGCTGACGTGGAGAAGATGCGCGCCGCGGATGTGCACGCCTTCCTGGTGGGCGAGGCCTTCATGCGCGAGCCGGATCCGGGCGAAGCGCTGAAGGGGCTGTTTTTCCCGCCGGCCCCGGTCCCCGCCGCGCCGGATCCTGCCGTTGGTGCAGCGCCTGCCGTCCCGGGCACGGACGCTCCTGCCGATCCGCCCACGGTGGCCGGGCTGCTGCGCGAGCCCACCGCTGAAGAAGAGGCCGGGCAGCCGCGCACGGTGGTGTTCGATTTCGACCACACGCTGTACGACGGCGATTCGGGCAGCCACCTGTTCGCCTGGCTGATCCGCCGCAGCTGGTGGCGCAGCCTGCTGGCACTGATTGCCGCGCCCGTGCTGGGGCCGATGATCGCCTTCCTGCCGACCCGGCGCCGGGGCATCTCCGGCTTTGTCTGGATCGGCACCGTGGGCCTGCACCACAGTGACACCGTGGATGCGCTGACCGACCAGTACGTGCTGGCCAATCGCGACGGGATCAAGCCGCGCCTGTTGCCCCATGCGCTGGGTGTGTTCCAGCAGCATCTGGACGCGGGCGACCGGGTGGTGGTGGCCACCGGCGCGCCCCCGGAACTGGCCCGCGCGATCCTGGCTTTCGTGGCCCACGAGCAGGTGCCGGTGATCGGCACCGCCATCGGCCCGCGCCTGGGTGCGGTGGTGGCAACCCGCCACTGCCACTACGAGGAAAAGATGCGCATGCTGCGCGAGGCCGGCTACGGGGAGATCGACGTGGCCTATTCCGACAGCAGCGCCGACCTGCCGCTGCTGCGCGCGGCCAAGCGCCCGGTGGTGGTCAACCCCAAGCCCGGGCGCGTGGCCATGTTCCGCCGCGTGCTGGGTGCGGACACCCCCATCCTCAACTGGGGCTGCAAGGACCGCGGCGGCGACCCGCTGCCCGAATAGCCCCGCGCGGGAGTACGCGCAGGAGCGCGCCGTGCGCGCTCCTGCGGGGTCAGCGCGTGCCGTACAGGACGATGGTCTTGCCGCGGGCGTGCAGCTTGCCGTCTTCCTCGAGCTTCTTGAGCACGCGCCCGGCCATCTCGCGCGAGCAGCCAACGATCCGCGACAGCTCCTGGCGCGAGATCCGCAGCTGGGTGCCCTGCGGATGGCTCATGGCCTCCGGCTCCCGGCACAGATCGTGCAGGGTGCGGGTGATGCGGTCGGTCACGTCCAGGAAGGCCAGGCGCCCGGCCTTGCGGGTGGTGTCGATGAGGCGCCGCGACAGCTGCGCACCGATGGCGTAGAGGATCTGGGTGGCATCGTTGGACAGCGATCCCTGGAACAGGGACAGCAGGCGCTCGTAGCTGATTTCGGCCAGCTCGCACTGGGTCCGCGTGCGCAGGATCACGGCGCGGGTCTCGGACTGCATGAACAGTCCCATCTCACCGACAAACTCGCCGTTGCCGAAGTAGCCCAGGATCAGCTCGCGGCCGTCGTCTTCCTCGGCAATGATGCTGACCGAGCCGTTGATCACGTAGTACATGGTGCCGGCCGGATCGCCGGGCCGGAAGATGTCGGTGCGCGGGGGATAGCGCCGACGGTGACTGTGCGCCAGAAACCTTTCGATGGCTGCCGGCGAGGGCATGAGGGGATGGGTGGAATGCGGGTAAGGATGATGGGTAAGGGCCACTGGCAGCCTCTGAAGTATGGAGCCTGAACAGGATCGGGGGAGGAAGGAGAGTAGGCGCTTGCAGTGACATGGGCAAACTCTTGTCGCCCCGGACACCCCATATGCCGCATAATTCCCGTTTTCGCCTGCCTGATGCGGGAGCCGCATGCCGTGGTCAAACCTCTGCCTCGCCTGAAGCTGCAGGGCTTCAACAATCTCACCAAGGCCCTGTCCTTCAACATCTATGACGTCTGCTTTGCCGTGTCCGAAGGCGAGCGGAGCCGTTATATCGAATACATCGACGAGGTCTACAACGCCGACCGGCTGACCCAGATCCTCACCGACGTGGCCGAGATCATTGGAGCCAACATCCTCAACATCGCGCGCCAGGATTACGATCCGCAGGGCGCCTCGGTGACGATCCTGATTTCCGAGGAGCCGGTGATCGACAAGTCGCAGGCCAAGGGTGTGATTTCCGACGCCGTGGTCGCGCACATGGACAAGTCGCACATCACCGTGCACACCTATCCGGAAACCCATCCGGACAACGGTATCGCCACCTTCCGCGCCGACATCGACGTGGCGACCTGCGGCGTGATTTCACCGCTGAAGGCGCTGAACTACCTGATCGAAAGCCTGGAGTCCGACATCGTGGTGATGGACTACCGCGTGCGCGGCTTCACCCGCGACATCAAGGGCAAGAAGCACTACATCGACCACAAGATCAACTCGATCCAGGACTACCTGCACAAGAACATCAAGTCCCGCTACGAAATGCTGGACGTGAACGTCTACCAGGAAAATATCTTCCACACGAAGATGCACCTGAAGGACTTCGATCTTGACCAGTACCTGTTCGAGGAAAAGGCTCGCAATTTCAGCTTCAAGGAGCGCATGAAGATCGAAGCGCGCCTGAAGCGCGAGATCGAAGAGCTCTATCACGGGCGCAACCTGGTCGACTGACCCGCCCATGCGCCTCCCCCGCGTCGGCCGCGTGGGGCAGGTCTGCAGGCCGGAACCTCCCCGCGTCGGCCGCGTAGGGCCGACCTACAGGCGGTAGGCCACCGTTTTCATGACCTTCGAGGCCAAGGACATCACCGCTGGAATTGGCTGGGGCAGGATCTTCGCGCCGGCGGCTTCAGCCTCGTCGGCGTGACGGGCTTCGTCGATCTTCATCTGCTCCAGGATCCGGCGGCTGCGCAGGTCCGCCGGGGGCAGGGTGTCCAGGTGTTCTTCAAGATGCGCTTCCACCTGGCGCTCGGTTTCCACCACGAACCCCAGGTTCCAGCCGTCGCCGCGCAGGCCGGCCGCCAGCCCGATCGCATAGCTGCCGGCGTACCACAGCGGATTGAACAGGCTGGGCCGGTCGTCCAGCTCCTCCAGGCGGTCGGCGCACCAGGCCAGGTGATCGGTTTCCTCCTGGGCCGCTTCCAGCAGGTGTGCGCGGGTGTCCGCATCACGGGCCACCGCCGCCTGGCCGACATACAGCGCCTGGGCGCAGATCTCGCCCACGTGGTTGATGCGCATCAGGCAGGCAGC
>DXCY01000042.1 GCA_019115725.1 Candidatus Luteimonas excrementigallinarum | reverse complement strand
TATCGCCATTGGCATCTGGGCCGCCGCCGGCGCCCGCCCCAGCCAGCCCGTTCCCTCCATCGCCACCGTCCAGGCGCTCGCCACCGGCGGCGCGGAGGTGATGCTGTACGGCCTGATCGGCGACTTCTTCTGGGATGGCATCACCGCCGATGAGGTGGTTGCGCAGATCGATGCGCTCGACGTCGACACCATCACCGTGGCCATCAACAGCCGCGGCGGCGAGGTCGACCACGGCACCGCCATCTACAACGCGCTCAAGCGTCACAAGGCGCGCATCGTGGTGCGCATCGATGGCCAGGCCGGCTCCATCGCCTCGCTGATCGCCATGGCCGGCGATGAGGTGGTCATGCCGCCCACCGCGCTGATGATGATCCACGCGCCGTACCTGGTCATCGGCGGCAACGCCGCGCAGATGCGCCAGCACGCCGAGCGCCTGGACTCCACCGCCGAGGCCATGCTGGAAGCCTACGCCGCGAAAACCGGCGACCGCGATGCCATGCAGGCGCTGCTCACCGACGGCGCCGACCACTGGTTCACCGCCGCCAAGGCGCTGGAGCAGGGCCTGGCCGACCGCGTCGAAGAGTTCGAATCCCAGCCCAGCGAATCCGCCGCCGCTGCCGCCCTGTGCGGCTACGTCTCGGCCATCACCCACGCCACCGGTTCGGTGGCAACGGCCCTGCGCGGCCACATCCAGGCGGCCGCCGAGCCGCGCATCTTTGCCTCCCTGCCGGGCCCCGCCCAGCTGGAGGTAATCACCCACATCGAGGACTCACAGATGAAGCGTCAGCTCGAAAGCATCTACGCGGCCGCCGCTGGCGGTAACGCCCCGGCAGCAGAAACCAACACTCCCGCTGCTTCCACGCCGGCCCCTGCCGCTGCAGCTGCGCCCGCGGCTCCGGCCGCCACCGCCGCGCCGGCGCCGGCGCCGGCCGTGTCGGCCGTCGACCAGGCACTGGCCGCACAGCGCGATCGCGTCAGTGAGGTGATCACCGCTGCCCGCGCCCACGCCAACAACCCGCAGATTGCGGCGCTGCGTGATGAGGTGCTGAGCGATCCGGCCCTGTCGGTTGCGGACTTCAATGCCCGCGCCCTGGCGATCCTTGGCCACCAGGCCGCGCCGGCCAGCGGCGGCACCCCGAGCGCTACCGCCGGCGTCGACGAGCGCGACCAGCGGGCGACGGCCATCGCCGCTGCGATCGACATGCGCCTGGGCCATGCCCAGCACGATGGCGCCAACCCCTACCGCGCGTCGACCCTGCTGGATATCGCCACCGCCTGCGCCCGAGGTGCCGGCGTGTCGGTGAACGGCATGGACCGTACCGATGTGGTGCGCGCCGCCATCACCCACACCACCAGTGACTTCCCGCGCATCCTGGGCGACGCTGTGCGCCGCGCCGTGCTGCGTGGCTACGAAGATGTTCCGGAGGTGTTCGACCAGTTCACCCGTGCGATCAGCGTGGCCGACTTCCGCAAAACCAGCCTCGCCGGCCTCGGCCAGTTCGTGGGCGTGGATATCGTGCGCGAAGGCGGCGAATACAAGTACGGCACCTTCTCCGAAATGGGGCAGGAAGTTCAGCTGGAAAAGGCCGGTGCACTGTTCAGCATCACGGATGAGGCCATCATCAACGATGACCTGAACATGCTGGATTCCATCCCGCGGCGCATGGGCGCCGGCGCCCGCCGCAACCTGGGCGATCGAGTGTTCGCCCTGCTTACCGGGAACCCGCTGCTGACTGACGGCATCCCGCTGTTTCATGCCGATCACAACAACCTGGTCACCCCGGGCAGCGTCATCACCACTGCGAGCATCGACGGCATGCGCGTGCTGATGGCCACCCAGCGCGACTCCACCGGCCGCACCATCCGCGTGCCGCTGAAGTTCGTGGTGGTTCCGGTGGGCATGGGTGGCACCGCCCGCACTGTGCTGGAAAGCCAGTTTGAGATCGGCGCCACGAGCCGCAACAACACCGCGCCGAACATCGTGCGCAACAGCTTCACCGTGATCGAGGATCCGCGCCTGGACGCGGAAGACCCCAACGCCTGGTACGGCATTGCCGATCCGGCGGTGATCGACGGCATCGTGATCGCCTACCGCGATGGCATCCAGGTTCCGCGCGTCACCCAGAAGGAAGGCTGGAACGTGGATGGCGTGGAATTCAAGGTCCGCCTCGACGCCGCCCCGGCCATCGCCGACTACGTCGGCCTCGCCAAGAACCCGGGCGCATGACCGCAGGCCCGGCGCGGCCCCCCGCGCCGGGCATCGGCACCGCCTGAACTGACTCCCATCGCCTACTTGGAGAACCCCCATGGCGAAGAATCTGAAAGCACTCGGCGAGGTCTTTGATTGGCCCGCCACCGCAGCCACCGCGAGTGGCGCCCTGGTTGTGATGGCCGACACCGTTGGTGTTGCCCTCACTGATGGCGACGTTGGCGACGTGATCGCCGTGCGCGTGCAGGGCGTGTTCGAACTGCCCAAGGCGGCCGGCGCGATCGCCCAGGGCGAGCGCGTGTTCTGGAACGGCACCGCTATCGCCACCTCCGGCGACACGCTGGCCGGCGTGGCATACGCCGCTGCCGAGTCCGGCGACGACACCGTGCAGGTGAAGCTCAACGGTGCAGCTGCCGCGGCCCCCGCCGGCGGCGGCGACTGACCCACAGGCCGCGCCCAGCCCGGGCGCGGCCCATGGCCTCCCGGACCCCCAACATGACCTTTGCCGAACAGATGGATAAAGCAGCGCA
>DXCY01000006.1 GCA_019115725.1 Candidatus Luteimonas excrementigallinarum | reverse complement strand
CGTCGGCCGCATAGGGCCGACCTATGGATGGAGGCGGGATACGCGGCCCCGTAGGTCGGGGCTACGCCCCCGACACCACGCAAACCATGCAACGCCGCGTTCACCGCGCAGCATGGATCGCCCGCGTCGGCCGCATAGGGTCGACCTACAATTGCATTGCCCCCCCCCTCAACGTGGTTGCCCATGAAGCGTCTCGCCTGCCTGATGTTGCTGCTTGCCCCGGCTTTTGCCGCCCACGCTGATCCGGCGTTCCAGCGCTGCCTGGCCGGCATCCAGTCCACTGCTGCCCAGCAGGGTGTCAGCGCGGCGACCTTCGAGCGCTACACCGCGGATCTCGAGCCGGACCGCTCGGTGCTGGAGCTGCTGGATTTCCAGCCCGAATTCCGCACCGACATCTGGGATTACCTGGCCGGCCTGGTCGACGGGGAGCGCGTGGCGGATGGCAAGGCGCGGCTGCAAGAGCACGCAGGGCTGCTGGACCGGGTGTCCAGCCAGTACGGCGTCGATCCGGCCACCGTGGTGGCGATCTGGGGCGTGGAGAGCGATTACGGGCGCATCTTCGGCAAGCGGCCGATCCTGACCTCACTGTCCACCCTGGCCTGCGAGGGCCGGCGGCAGTCGTTCTTCCGCGGCGAGTTCATCGCCACGCTCAAGCTGCTGCAGGCGGGTGATATCCGCGCCGAGGGCCTGACCGGATCCTGGGCGGGCGCGTTCGGCCATACCCAGTTCATCCCGAGCACCTACGCGCGGATCGCGGTGGATTTCGATGGTGACGGCCGCCGCGACCTGGTGGGCAGCATCCCCGATGCGCTGGCCTCCACCGCCAACTATCTGAAGCGCTCCAACTGGCAGACCGGACAGCCGTGGGGATATGAGGTGAAGCTGCCGGCCGGCTTCAACGCCTCGCTGGCCGGGCGTACCAGCCGCCGGTCGCTGTCGGACTGGCTGGGGCGCGGGATCACCCGTGCGGACGGCGGGCGCATCGATCTGCCCGGCAATACCCGCTCGGCGCTGCTGCTGCCCGCCGGCGCACAGGGGCCGGCGTTCCTGGTGTTCCGCAACTTCGATGCGATCTATTCCTACAACGCCGCGGAAAGCTATGCCCTGGCCATTGCCCTGCTGTCGGACCGCCTGCGCGGCGGCAGCGGCCTGGTGGCGTCATGGCCCACCAGCGATCCCGGCCTGTCCCGCGTCGAGCGCCGCCAGCTGCAGACCCTGCTGCTGGAGCGCGGCCACGACATCGGCGAGGTGGACGGCCTGATCGGCACCAACACCCGCCGCGCCATCCGCACCGAGCAGCAGCGGCTAGGCATCACCCCCGCCGACGGCCGCGCCGGCCAGAAGATCCTGCGCGCCCTCAGCACCCCGTAGTTCTGCTTGTTAAGGTGATCCGCTCCCGACGAATGGAATCGACAATGCAAACAAGGATTCTTCTGGCGACCGGCGCGGCTCTCATCGCGCTGACTGCCGTGGGCGGTGCGAAGGCCCAGGGTGGAACCGATCACGAGGGCGCGACCAGCCCGCCACCCAGAGAGCTGGGGGAGTCCCGAGCTGGGCAGTACGAAGGGATGACCTTGAACACGGGCCCCACGGGAGTGCTGCAGTCACTGGTCCGGGTCCCGGTGTCGCGATTGTCAGTGAATCCGCGACTGATGCAGAAGACTGCCTACGACTTCCTCACGGACTTCAGCATGAAGGGCATGATCGAGGCCGCCGCCACCGACGCCGTTTTCGTCGAGGATCTTATCGCCCCGGCCGAGCTGACTGCACTGTTTGACCAGCAGCGTTCCCGGGCCGCCTCATCCGGGCGGGAGGTCGGGGCTGGCGTGACTCTCAGGATCGCCATGGCCGATGCGTCCAGCGTGGATGTCGCCGTGGGGCTGGACAGCCCTCTCGGCAAATACATGCCGGGGTCGGCCCGCACTGCGGGCGGGCAGCTGATTCCGGATCGTCTGGAGCAGGTCCGGGGAACGTGGACCGACGAGGGCGGCGACGACCTGGGTTCGCTGGCCGATCATTTCGCGGCGCTTGGCGCCACCATCGTTCCTGCCGACGCGCCATCCGGCGCGCCGGACTCCATCGCATGCACTCTCAGTGCGGCCAGCCACGTCTGTGAGCTGGAAAACAGGACCCGCTGACTCCCGGTAGGAGCGCGCCATGCGCGCGAAGCCGCGTGACATTGATCACTGGACGGGGCTTCGGACCCTGCGTCGAGTCCGAAGCCCCGCGGGCTGCCATGATTCACGCGACTTCGCGCCAATGAGGCGCTCCTACGGCGACGGTCAGGCGCGCGTTGGCTGGAAGAGTTGTTCCGACAATAGTCGGGCTTATTCCGGCTTTACGAAGCGCAGGGTCATGCGGTCGCTTTCGCCGATTTGGGCGTACTTTTCCGCGTCGGCTTCGTCGTGGCGGTTGGTTGGCGGCAGGGTCCACACGCCGTTCGCATGGTCCTTTGTATCCGCCGGGTTGGCGTTGATCTCGCTGCTGGCATCGAACTGGAAACCGGCCGCTTCGGCCAGGGCGATCATGCGGTCTTCGCGCACATAGCCGCTGCCGTCGTAATCGGGCGCATCGGCCGCAGCGCGATGATCCGTCACGCCAAGCACGCCGCCCGGCTTCAGCACGTCGAAGAACCCTTTGAACATGCCCTCGGCCTGGTCGTTGCCCAGCCAGTTGTGCACGTTGCGGAAGGTCACCACCATGTCGGCGCTGCCGGGCTCGCCGAACTGAGGGCTGTCCGGGTTGTAACGCACCACCTGGGCGCGATCGAACTGATCCGGCCCCTGTCCGAAGCGCTCCTCCAGACCGGCCAGGGCGCGGGTGGGGTAATCGCGGCGGTCTTCGGCCAGCGCATCCGGGTCCACCACGGCGGCAATGTACTGGCCGCGCTCGCGCAGGTACGGCGCCAGGATCTCGGCGTACCAACCGCCGCCCGGGGTGATTTCGATCAGGGTGTGGTCGGGCTGCAGGCCGAAGAAGCCCAGCGTTGCAGCCGGGTTGCGGAAGCTGTCGCGCTCGACGAACTCGGGCGTGCGCCAGTCACCGGCGACCACCGCGTCCAGCGTTGCCGCGGTTCCCGCTTCGGCAGGCACCGGCATGGTGGTTTCAGCGGCCGGCTCTGCGGTGGCCGGGGTGTCTCCGCCGGACGGCGTGCAGGCGACCAGGGCGAGGGGGAGCAGGGCGGTCAACAGGACGGGTTTCATCAGCGGTCTCCGGGTCTGGCGTGCCAGCCTAACGTATCCCCCGCAGATCATGGAGCGGAACCTGCGGACCCTGATTCCAGGTCCCCTGCGAGCCGGCGTGGCGATGCCCGGCTGAGCGCGGAGCTGCCTTCAGGAAACGAAAGCCCGGTCCTGGAACGGGGTTGCCAGTTGCTGCGACCCCGTCGTCTGGAAGGCTTTTTACCGTACTCGGCGGATCAGCCCAGTTCTGCAAGCGCCGTATTGAACGTGGGGCTCGGACGCATGGCCTGGGCGGCCTTGTCGATCTGCGGACGGAAGTAACCGCCGATATCCACCTGCTTGCCCTGCACGTCGATCAGCTCGCCAACGATCTTTTCCTCGTCGCGGGCCAGGGCTTCGGCCAGCGGGGTGAAGATGGACTTCAGCGCCGGGTCCTTGTCCTGGGCGGCCAGCTCCTGGGCCCAGTACATGGCCAGGTAGAAGTGGCTGCCGCGGTTGTCGATCCCGCCCAGGCGGCGGGTGGGTGACTTGTCGGTGTCCAGAAAGCGGCCGTTGGCGGCGTCCAGGGCCCGGGCCAGCACCTGTGCGCGGGCATTGTCGTTGCGCTGGCCCAGGTGCTCCAGCGAAGCGGCCAGGGCCAGGAACTCGCCCAGTGAATCCCAGCGCAGGTAGTTCTCCTGCACGAACT
>DXCY01000041.1 GCA_019115725.1 Candidatus Luteimonas excrementigallinarum | reverse complement strand
TTTCCTTTGATGGCCAGAAGATTGCCGTAGCGCAAGGCGCAGGCAACGTGTACCGTATTGCAGTGCTGGATCGCAGCCTCGGCACGCCGCGCTGGTCCACGCTGTCGCCCGGTTCACTCGACGAGTCGCCGAGTTTCGCACCGAACGCCAGCATGATCCTGTACGCGGCACGTGAGGGACGGCGAGGGGTGTTGTACGCCGTTTCGTCCGATGGCCGCGTGCGCCAGCGCCTCGTGCTTGCCGATGGTGACGTGCGGGAGCCGGCCTGGGGGCCCTTCCGGGAACAACGCTGACGCCGTCTCCACATTGTTTCCATCAACCTGAACGCTGTTGTTCAACCATAGGATCGACGAGATGAAGACCACTACCCGCATCGTGTTCATCGCTGCGCTGTGCGTTGCAGCCGTGGGCTGCTCCAAGCAGGTGAAGGAGGAAGCGCCGCCGCCGACCGCGCCGCCGCCGCCGACCGCTACCCAGCCTGCTCCGACCACCGGTGTGTTCGGTCCCGAGGACCTGGATACCGACGCCTGCCTGCGCCAGCGGGTGGTGTACTTCGATTTCGACCAGGAATCGGTGCGTCCGGAGTTCCAGGCCCAGATGGCCTGCCACGCCAAGTACCTGCGTGACCGTCCGTCGGCCCGCATTACCCTGGAAGGCCACGCCGACGAGCGCGGCAGCCGTGACTACAACCTGGGCCTGGGCGAGCGCCGCGGCAACGCCGTGTCTTCCGCCCTGCAGGCCAACGGCGGCTCGGGCACCCAGCTGACCACCGTCAGCTACGGTGAGGAGCGTCCGGTGTGCACCGACGTCAACGAAGACTGCTGGGCGCGCAACCGCCGCGTTGAGATCGTCTACAGCGCACGCTGATCGCGGGCACCATGCGTAGATTGATTGTTCCAGTCGTGGTTGCGGCGGCCCTTGTGGCCGCCGCACCCGCGTTTGCACAGCGCGCCAGCCTGGCCGACCGCGTGGCCGCGCTGGAGCGGCAGGACTCTTCCGTCCGCAGTTCCAACGTCGACCTGCTCAACCAGGTCGATGAGCTGCGCCGCGAAGTGGTGCAGCTGCGCTCGCAGATCGAAGAGTTGCAGCACGGTATCGAGCAGATGCGCGAGACCGGAAAGGCGCAGTACCTGGATGCCGACAGCCGGCTCAACCGGCTGGAAAGCGGCAACCTGCCGGAACCGGTGGAAGGCGAGGCCGGGGCATCCCTGCCGGTGCCCGTGCCGGAGACCGCCGGTGCCGCGGCAGAGACGCCGCGCCTGCCGGCGCAGGATCCCGATGAGCGGGCCGCCTATGAGGTGGCCTTCAGCGCCCTGCGTGCCGGTGACTACGAAAAATCGACGGAGCTGTTCCAGCAGTTCCTCAGCGCCCATCCGGACGGGTCGCTGGTGCCCAACGCCCAGTACTGGCTGGGTGAAAGCTATTACGTGCTGGAGGATTACGACGCCGCCCAGCGCGCGTTCGAGGCCCTGATCCAGCGTTTCCCGGACGATTCGCGCACCCCGCGCGCGTTGCTCAAGGTGGGCCTGTCCCAGTACGGCCGCCAGGATCTGGAATCGGCGGAGCAGACGCTGGCCGAAGTGATCGAGCGCTATCCCGGCAGCGATGCGGCGGTGACTGCCGACGATCGCCTGCGTGTCATCGGGCTCAGCCGCCTGCGCTGAAGCGTGATCCGGCCGCCCCCGGCGGGGCAGACCTCCGTACAATTGCTCCATGACCCAAGCTGTTGCCCCCGCTGCGGCCGTACCGGCCGATCGGCTCCGTATTACTGAAATCTTCCTTTCCCTGCAGGGAGAGGCGCGTGAGGCCGGCTGGCCGACCGTATTCGTGCGCCTGACCGGCTGCCCGCTGCGCTGCCATTACTGCGATACCGCCTATGCCTTCCATGGCGGGCAGTGGTGGAGCATCGATGACATCGTGGCTGAAGTGGTCCGCCACGGCGTCCGCCATGTGTGCGTGACCGGCGGCGAACCGCTGGCGCAGAAGCGCTGCGTGGACCTGCTGCGGCGCCTGTGCGATGCGGGCCTTGCCGTATCGCTGGAAACGTCGGGCGCCATCGATATCGGCGGCGTTGATCCGCGGGTCAGCCGGGTGCTGGACATCAAGACCCCCGGCTCCGGCGAGGCGCATCGCAACCTGTGGGAGAACATCGGCCTGCTGACCGCCCATGACCAGGTCAAGTTCGTGCTGTGCGGGCGTGAGGACTACGAATGGGCGAGCGGGATCCTGGGCGAGCACGACATCGCCGCGCGCTGCGACGTGCTGTTCTCGCCGAGCAAGAGCGAGCTGGACCCGCGTGAGCTGGCCGACTGGATCGTTGCCGACCGCCTGCCGGTGCGGTTCCAGATGCAGCTGCACAAAATCCTCTGGAATGACGAGCCGGGCCGCTGAGGGGCTATCGATGAAGAATGCAGTTGTGCTCCTGTCCGGTGGTATGGATTCCGCCGTGGTCCTGGCCATTGCCCGCGAGCAGGGGTTTGCCGTCCACGCGCTGAGCGTGGATTACGGCCAGCGCCACCCGGCCGAGCTGGAGGCCGCCGCGCGCGTGGCCAAGGCGCGGGGCGCGGTGGCCCACAAGACGGTTTCGGTGGATCTGCGCAGCATTGGCGGGTCGGCGCTGACCGACGATATCGACGTGCCCGAGGGCGGCGAGCACAGCGAGGGCGAGGTGCCGGTGACCTATGTGCCCGCGCGCAACACCATCATGCTGTCCATTGCCCTGGGCTGGGCCGAGGTGCTCGGCGCGGCGGACATCTTCTGCGGGGTCAACGCGGTTGATTATTCCGGCTATCCGGACTGCCGGCCGGAGTTCATCGCGGCGTTCCAGTCACTGGCCAACCTGGCCACCCAGGCGGGGGTGGAAGGCGCCGGCATCCGCGTGCACGCGCCGCTGATGGCGCTGGGCAAGGACGGGATTGTGCGCGAAGGCGTGCGCCTGGGCGTGGACTTCGCCGCCACCGTGTCCTGCTACAGCGCCGACCAGGCCGGACGCGCCTGCGGGCGCTGCGATGCCTGCCTGCTGCGGGCCGAGGGCTTCGCCGGGGCCGGGGTTGCAGACCCCACCCGCTACCGCTGAACAGGGCCCCGCACGCGCCGCTGGCAGGGGTGGAAACGGAACCCGACAAGCTTTCCGGAAATTTTCCGCGGAAAGACGCAAAATAGACGGGTTCCCTCACTTTTGGACGTCATGAACCAGCCTTCCTCCTTCGATTATGAGCAGCTGCTCGCCTGTTCGCGCGGCGAACTTTTCGGTCCCGGCAATGCCCGGCTGCCCGCGCCGCCGATGCTCATGTTCGACCGCATCACCCATGTGTCCACCGAGGGTGGCCGCTACGGCAAGGGCGAGCTGAAGGCCGAGCTGGATATCCGTCCGGACCTGTGGTTCTTCGATTGCCATTTCGAGGGTGACCCGGTGATGCCCGGCTGCCTGGGCCTGGATGCCATGTGGCAGCTGTGC
>DXCY01000040.1 GCA_019115725.1 Candidatus Luteimonas excrementigallinarum | reverse complement strand
GACTGGCAAGGGCAAGAAGAAGGAAGTGCAGGTCACCTTCGAGGACAAGAAGGGCGAGCAGACCATCACCGTCGACAAGCTGCTGGTGGCCGTGGGCCGCAAGGCCGCATCCAAGGGCCTGCTGGCCGAGGACAGCGGCGTGAAGCTCAACGAGCGCGGCCAGATCGAGGTCGACGAGCACTGCCACACCGGCGTTGACGGCGTGTGGGCCGTGGGCGACTGCGTGCGCGGGCCGATGCTGGCGCACAAGGGCTTCGAGGAAGGCATCGCGGTGGCCGAACTGATCGGCGGCCTGCCCGGCCACGTCAACATGGACACCATTCCCTGGGTGATCTACACCGAGCCCGAGCTGGCCTGGGTGGGCAAGACCGAGCAGCAGCTGAAGGAAGAAGGCATCCCGTACAACGCGGGCAGCTTCCCCTTCGCCGCCAACGGTCGCGCCGTGGCCATGGTTGAGCCGGCCGGCTTCGTGAAGGTCCTGGCCCACGCCGAGACCGACCGCGTGCTGGGCATGCACCTGGTGGGCGCCAACGTGTCCGAGCTGGTGCACGAAGGCGTGCTGACCATGGAGTTCAGCGGCTCTGCCGACGACCTGGCCCGGATCTGCCACGCGCACCCGAGCCTGGCCGAGACCATCCATGATGCGGCCATGGCGGTGCACAAGCGCGCCATCCACAAGGCCAACTGAGCACGCGCGGCGTCTCGCCGCCACGCTCTGCAGCAACACCGGCGCCGGGCATTGCCCGGCGCCTTCTTTTTCCGATCCGGACCCCTCCGCCATGAACTCCATCTGCGTCTACTGCGGCTCCAATCCCGGCAGCAACCCCGTTTACCTGGAACAGGCCACCCTGCTCGGCCAACGCCTGGCCGCCGAGGGCCTCCGCCTGGTCTACGGCGGGGGCAACATCGGCCTGATGGGCGCCGTGGCCGACGCCGTGCTTCAAGCCGGCGGTGAAGTCACCGGGGTGATCCCGAAGCAGCTGGTCGAGCGCGAGATGGCCCACCACGGCGTGACCTCGCTGGAGGTGGTCGGCTCCATGCACGAACGCAAGTCGCGCATGTTCGACCTTGCCGACGGCTTTATCGCCCTGCCCGGCGGCTTCGGCACGCTGGAGGAGATCATCGAGATGCTGACCTGGCGCCAGCTCGGCATCGGCAACAAGCCCTGCGCCTTCCTGGACGTAGCCGGATACTGGTCGCCACTCGCGGCGATGATGGACCGCATGGTCAACGACCGCTTTGTGCACCCCGGCCAGCGCGAGGACCTGTGGATCGGCGCGGACATCGACGGTTTGCTGGCCTGGATGCAGGCCTACCAGCCCGCACAAGCGGATGTCTGGCTGGACGAGAAAAAGCGCAACTCGCTGCGCTGATCGCGCCGGGGCCCGGCGGCAACGGCTTGCAACCGGTTCGGCGATAATCGAAGGCCACCCGGCCTTTGCATCACCTCGAACACCATGAGCATTCCCGCAACCTTCCAGGCGTTTCGCATCCACAACGATGACCAGGGCTACCGTGCCGGCATCGAATCGATGGGCGTTGACCAGCTGTCAGCGGGCGAGGTGGTGATCCGCGCCGCGCACTCCTCGGTCAACTACAAGGACGCGCTGGCGGGCACCGGCAAGGGCCGGATCCTGCGCCGCTTTCCGCTGGTGGGCGGGATTGATGTGTCGGGTCACGTGGCCGCATCCACCGACCCCCGCTTCCGCGAGGGCGATGCGGTGCTGGTGACCGGCCGCGGCCTGGGCGAGACACGCGACGGCGGCTACGCGGAATACGTGCGTGTGGAAGCCGACATGGTCGTGCCGCTACCGGACGGCCTGGATCTGCGCGAAGCGATGATCCTGGGTACCGCCGGCTTCACCGCCGCGCTCGGGCTGCTGCGCATGGTCGAGAACCACCAGACGCCGGAGATGGGCCCGCTGGCGGTAACCGGCGCCAGCGGCGGCGTGGGCTCAATGGCGCTGGATATCTTCAGCGCCGCCGGATTCGAGGTGCACGCCATCAGCGGCAAGCCGGAGCAGACAGCGTATCTGGAAGGGATCGGCGCCACGCAGGTGCTGGGTCGCGACGCGCTGGCCACCACCCGGCCGCTGGAGTCGGCCCGCTTCGGCGGCGGCTTCGACAACGTGGGCGGGCCCATGCTGGCCAGCCTGCTGGCCCAGACCCGGCCCTACGGCAACGTGGGCAGCGCCGGCCTCGCCGCCACCCACCAGCTGGATGCCACGGTGATGCCTTTCATCCTGCGCGGGGTGTCGCTGCTGGGCGTGGCTTCAACCGACACGCCCCACCACCATCGCGACGAAGTCTGGCGCCGCCTGGCTTCCGACTGGAAGCCGCGCCACCTGCAGCGCATCTGCACCCGCGAAGCCACGCTGGAAGAGCTGCCCGGGGTGTTCGACACCATGCTTGCCGGCGGCTCGCTCGGCCGCACCCTGGTCACCCTGCCCTGACGGCCGCTTGCGGCCCCCGCACCGGCAGATACAATCGATTGTCCATCCAGCGGACAACTCCATGGCACGCATCCTGATCGTTGACGACTCCCCTTCGCAGCTCGCCGGCATCCGGCGGATCGTCGAACGGCTGGGCCATGAAACGCTGACCGCCGAGGACGGGCAGGCCGGTGTGGAACTGGCGCGTCGCGAGCTGCCGGACCTGATCCTGATGGACGTGGTGATGCCGAACCTCAACGGATTCCAGGCCACGCGCTCGATCACCCGCGACCCGGCCACCAGCCATATCCCGGTGATCCTGGTGACCACCAAGGACCAGCAGACCGACCGGGTCTGGGGCATGCGCCAGGGCGCCCGCGGCTACCTGACCAAGCCCTTCAGCGACCAGGAGCTGATGGACGCGATCGCCGCCACGGTCACGCCGTCAGCGGGCAGTCCCGCCTGACGCGAACCGCCGCCGGAGCAGGCGGCAAACCGCTTCGTTCTTCCAGCCGCTGGCCCTCAAGCCTTCCGCCAGTCGTCACCGAAGGCCTGCTGCAGTTCTTCGTACGCCTTGCGTTGGGCCGCATCGCGCGGACGCGGGGCCGCCACTTCAAGCACCACGATCTGGTCGCCATCCGCACCGCCGCGCGATCCGGGCAGGCCGCGACCGCGCAGGCGCAGCTGCCGCCCGGCGTCCGAATCCGGCGGGATCGTGAGTTCCACCCATCCGCCCAGGGTCGGCACACTCACCCGGCCGCCAAGCACTGCCTCCCAGGGCGCGATCGGAAGCGCGTGGATGATGTTGTTCCCGTCCACTTCAAAATGCGGATGGGCCGCGTATTCCACCTCGAGCAGCAGGTCGCCGGGCGCGTTTGGCGGGCCGCCACCCTGCCCCTTGAGCCGGATCACCTGACCGGGCCGCACACCCTTGGGCACGCGGACTTCCAGCGTCCGCCCGCCTACGCTGATCCGCACGCTGCTGCCGGCGTAGGCGGCTTCCAGCGAAACGGCCAGACGCGCCCGGGTATCGCC
>DXCY01000039.1 GCA_019115725.1 Candidatus Luteimonas excrementigallinarum | reverse complement strand
CGGAAAGGATTCCGATCCGCGCCAGCCCCTGCGCGTGGGCACGGCTGGCACGGATGTCGTGCAGGAAAAACTCGCGGTCGAGCAGGACATCATCGCCGGCGAGGAAGGCCTGGATCTTCGCGTCGACGGCGACGCCGGGCTTTTGCCAAAGGAGGTCGGACATGGGTTTTTCCTGTCGTTGGTCTTGTCTGCAGGAGCGCGCCAAGTGCACTCCTGCGGGATGAGGCTATGGATGCGTGGGGGGCTGGACTGGAATGCTTTCGAATTCGTCGAAGCCGAGCGCCAGGTTGATGTTCTGCATGGCCTGGGTAGCCGCGCCCTTGAGCAGGTTGTCCAGCGTGGCCACCACCACCACCCGGCGCCCGTCCGGCGCCACGGTGAAGCCGCCGATCTGCGCGCCGTGGCGGCCGGCGATGCGGCTCACCCAGGGCGCCTCTTCGACCACCTCCACCAGCGGCTCGTTGGCCCAGCGACGGCGGTAGATACGCTCCACCGCATCGCGGTCCAGCGGCTCACGCAGCCACAGGTTCACCGTCATGGTGATGCCGCGGAAATGCGGGGCCACGTGCGGCATGAACTCCACCGGCACGCCCAGGTGCGCGGTTACTTCGCGCTCGTGGATGTGATTGGCCAGCGCATAGGGCATCAGGTTGTCGCGCAGCAGCTCGGGGTTGTTGCGGTCCGAGGGCGTGGTGCCCGCCCCCGAATAGCCGGACACGCCGAAACACTGCGGCGGTCCCGCCAGCTGGTCCAGCAGCGGCGCGATCGCCAGCTGCATGGCCGTGGCGTAGCAGCCCGGGTTGGCGATACGCCGGGCGCCGCGGATCCGCTCCCGGCCGAGTTCGGGCAGGCCGTAGACCCACTGCGGGTCGAAGCGCCGGTCGGCTGACAGGTCCACGATCACCGTCCCTGACGCCTGCGCCTCGATCGCATCCACGAACGCCCCGCCCTTGTCGTTGGGCAGGGCCAGCACCACTACATCGGCGCCCAGCCCGGCCACGGCCTCGGGCGCATAGCTGCCGTAGCGCAGCGCGGCCGCGAAGCCCGGCACGTGATCGGCCACCGGCTGCCCATCCAGCTCGCGCGAGGACACGAACGCCAGCTCCAGCGCCGGATGCGCCGCCACCAGCCGGATCAGCTCGGCGCCGGTATGCCCGCGGGCGCCTACGATCCCCACCCTCTTCCTGCTGCTCATGCCTTGGCCTCCACCAGGGTCGCCGGGCGCTGCATGCTGTGCTTCACGCAGGCGCGGATCAGGTCGAAATCCTCTAGGCCATACCAGAAGGTGCGCCACGGCTCATGCCGGATGCAGCCGTCGGATTCAGCGTGGTAGAACTGGTTGACGCCGTTGCCCAGCCGCGAGCGCCAGAACAGCGCCGGCGTCTGCTCGCGCATCACCTGCCACACGGCCCGCCCCAGGCCTTCGCCCTGGGCCTCGTCGAGCACGGCGAACTTGTCCAGGTACGGCACGCCCTCCGCCTCGGTCAGGATCACCGCGGTGCGGTAGTTCTCGCTGACGTAGGCGCGCAGCAGCGGCGTACGTTCGAAATAATCCGGCACCAGAGCGCGGCCGAAGCTCGACTCGATCAGTCCACGCAGGCGCGGCAGGTCCAGCTCTTCCCAGCTGGCGGCCTGCAGCACCCGCTCGCCGCGACGCACCAGGGTGCCCGAGCCGCGGTGGGTGAACAGCTCCCGGGCCAGCTCCGCGGGGCGGGTGATCGACACCGATGAGGACAGCGGCAGATCGTCCAGCAGGTCCTTGATCTGCTGCAGCTTCAGGCGCATGCCGCCGTTGATCCAGTCCTGCGCCATCAGGTGCGCGTACTCGGTGGACAGGTTGATCGAATCGATCACCTCGCCATCTTCGTCCAACAGCCCGCCGGTCCCGGTCAGGAAAATAATCTTGTACGGGCGCAGCACCCGCACCAGTTCATTGGCCGACACATCGGCGTTGACGTTGAGGATCTGCCCCTCGGCGGTTTCACCCAGGCTGGCGATGACCGGGATCGAACCCGCCCGCAGGCTGGCTTCCAGCGGCGCCAGGTTCACCCGCTTCACCTCGCCCACCAGGCCCAGGTTCTCGCGATCCAGGTATTCGGCCTCGAGCACGCCACCGGTGATGGAGGTGGCGCGCGCGCCGGCCCGCTGCAGGGCTTCCACCAGACTCAGGTTGGAGGCCTGGAACACCCGGCGCACGATCGCCAGCGCATCGGGCGTGGTCACCCGCAGGCCATTGACGGTGCGCTTTTCGATCCCGGCAGCCGCCAGCTCCGTATCCAGTTGCGGCCCGGCACCGTGGATCACGATCGGGGTCAGGCCCACCTGCTGCAGGAAGGTCAGCGAGGAAGTCAGCGCCTCCAGGTCGTCACGCAGCACCGCGCCGCCGACTTTCACTACCGCGAAGCGCTTGGCATCCAGCTGCGAGAAGCGCTTGAGGTACTGGTCGATCTCGCGGGCGCTGGCCATGGAGGACAGCAGGCGGATGATGGTCTGGCGGGTCTGGAGATGGGGCTGCATGCAAGCGATCCGGTCAGGCGGAACGGGACGGGCCGTTGAGGATGTGGTGGATGGTGGTGGCATAGGCGTCAAGCTGGTCCAGCGCCACCCATTCGTCAGCGGTATGGGCCTGGGCGATATCGCCCGGGCCGAACACCAGCGCGGTCATGCCGGCATGGGAGAACAGCGAGGCTTCGGTCCAGAAGTCCACCGCGTTGCCGATCGGCAGACCCAGCGCATCGGCCAGGTCGCGCGCCTGCAGCCTGCGCTCCTCGGCCTCGGCGATGCCGCCGGCCGGCAGCGGCGGGCCGCGGAAGGTTTCCTCGTAATGCTCCAGCTCGCCATCACCGGCAAAGCTGCGGAAGCCTGCGTGCAGCGCGTCGATATCGTGCGAGGGCAGCGGACGGAAGCCGAAGCGCACCTCGGCCTGCGGGGCGATCACGTTGGCCTTGATCCCGCCCTCCACCCGGCCGATGTTGAAGCGCAGCCCGGTCAGGCCGCCAAAGCGCTGGTGCGCCTGGCCGGCGGCGAAGTCCAGCGCACGGGTGCCCCAGCGCATGGCCCGGTGCAGGGCGCTGGCTTCCAGCGCCGCCGCGCCGGAAGCATGCCCGGCCTCGCCACGGAAGCGCGCCAGCACCGAGGCAATGCCGCGATGGGCCAGCACCGCCTCACACTGCGTAGGCTCGGCCACCACCACCTCGTCGAAGCCGTGGTCGCGGGCGAGGAAGGCGGCGATGCAGCGCGCATCGTTGGCCTCCTCGTCGCTGGAGAACAGGAACGCGGCCTCGCCATCGCTCTCGCGCGCCGCGGCGATCAGCCCGGCGGCCGCGCCCTTGATGTCACAGGCACCGAGTCCGATCGCCCTGCCCTGCTCCACCCGCAGCGTGAACGGATCCGCGCTCCAGTGCGGCGAGTCCGGCACCGTATCCAGGTGCACGTTGAACAGCCGCTTCGGCTGCCCGCGCACCGCCAGCAGCGACACCGCCCCGACGCCGTGATCGGTCACTTCAATGCGGAAATCCGGCAGCTGGCCGCGGATGTAATCGAAGATGCCGCCGGTATCGATCACCCGCGGCGGATTGCGGGTATCAAACGACACCAGCGCTTCAAGGTGCGCCAGCGTGCTGTCGAGCAGGCCGCTCACCGGTTCACCCGGGCCCACAGGGTGCTGCTCATGCCAAACAGCTTGATGAAGCCCTCGGCCTCTTCCACGCCCCAATCGGCCGACTGCGCGTAGGTGGCGCCGTCATCGATCAGCAGCTTCGGCGATCGCACCGCCACCGCGTCCACGCGGCCGCCGCTGGTCTGCAGCACCACCTCGCCGTTGACCTGCTGCTGCGAGGAGGCCAGGAACGCCTCCAGGTCGGTCTTCAGCGGGTCATGGAAGAAGCCCTCGTACACCAGCTCCACCCACTTGCGCGCCACCTCGGGCTTGAACCGGTTCTGCTGCTTGCTCAGCACCGCTTCTTCCAGCGCCCGGTGCGCGGTCAGCAGGGCCACCAGGCCAGGGGCCTCGTACACGATCCGTCCCTTCAGGCCGATCACGGTGTCACCGGTGTACATGCCGCGGCCCACGCCGTAGGACGCGAACAGGCGGTTCAGCCCGGCCAGGATCTCCTCGCCCGGCAGGCGCTTGCCGTCCAGGGCCACCGCTTCGCCACCCTCGAACTCCACCAGCACCGTCAGCGGCTCGTCCGGCCATGCGCTGCGCGGCGCGCACCAGCCGCGTGCGCCCTTGCCCGGCACATCCCAGGCGTCGATCTCGCCGCCGGACATGGTCACCCCCAGCAGGTTCTCGTTGATGGTGTAGGCCATCTGCTTGGCCTGCACACCGAAGCCGCGCTCGGCCAGGAAGGCCTGCTCATAGGCGCGGGTCTGGGTGTGCTCCTTCTGGATCTCGCGGATCGGCGCCACGATGCGCCAGTCGCCCTGGGCCTTGACCGCCAGGTCGAATCGCACCTGGTCGTTGCCCATGCCGGTGCAGCCGTGGGCGATGGCATTGGTGCCCAGCTCCTTTGCCCGGGCCAGGGCCGCATCCACGATCAGGTAGCGGTCCGACACCAGCAGCGGGTACTGGCCCTGGTAGCCCTCGCCCGCCCACACGAACGGCTTGACGAAATCGCTCCAGATCGCCGGCCCGCCGTCCACGGTCAGGTGCGAGGCCACGCCCAGCTCGGCGGCACGCTCCTCGATCGCCTTGCGCTCGGCCGCATCCACGCCGCCGGTATCGGCAAACACGGTGTGCACGTTCCAGCCCTGCTCCTTCAGATAGGGCACGCAGAAGCTGGTATCCAGGCCGCCGGAAAAGGCGAGGACGATGTCTTTGGATTCGGAAGCGGTCATGTTGTTGTTCTCATGCGCGGCGTGGGGCCGCCGGTGGGGATGTGGGGTCGGTGATATGGATCAGCGATGCCAGGAACAGGGAACCCGTACGGGCGGCTCAGGCGCGTCCGCGCATCAGTTCGGCCATCACCGCCTTCTGCACGTGCAGGCGGTTCTCGGCCTCGTTGATGGCAATGCAGGCCGGTGAGTCCATGACCGCATCGGTCGCCTTCACGTTGCGGCGCAGCGGCAGGCAGTGGCTGAAGACACCGTTGTTGGTCAGGGCCATCTTGGCCTCGTCGACCATGAAATGGCGGTACTGGTCGCGGATCGGCTTTTCCGGCGCCCAGTTGCCGAAATACGGCAGCGCGCCCCAGCTCTTGGCATACACCACTTCGGCGCCGGTGTAGGCAGCCTGGATGTCATGGCTGACGGTGAGCGAGCCGCCGTTTTCAGCCACGTTGGCCTCCGCCCAGCCCATGTAGCGCTCATCCAGCACGTATTCCGGCGTCGGGCACAGCAGGGTCACGTCCATGCCCATGCGCGTGGCGATGGTCAGCGCCGAGTTCGCCACCGCGGTGTTCAGCGGCTTCGGATGGTAGGTCCAGGTGAGCACGTACTTCCTGCCGCGCAGGTCGCTGGTGCCGAAGTGCTCCTGCAGGGCCAGCGCGTGGGCCAGCTCCTGGCAGGGATGGGTGATGGTTTCCATGTTGATCACCGGCACCGGCGAGTAGCGGGCAAAGGCCTTTAGCACCTTGTCCTGCCGGTCCTCGGTCCAGTCGATGAACTTGGGGAACGCACGCACGCCAATCATGTCCACATAGCGGCCCAGCACCTGCGCCACCTCGGCAATGTGCTCCTCGCTGTCACCGTCCATCACCGTGCCCAGGTCGAACTCGATCGGCCACGCGTCCTTGCCCGGCTGCAGCACGATCGCGTGTCCACCGAGCTGGAACGCACCCAGCTCGAAGCTGGTGCGGGTACGCATGGACGGGTTGAAGAACACCAGGGCAATCGAGCGGCCCTTGAGGGCATCTCCCATGCGCTCGCGCTTGAAGCGGGCGGCATCGGCAAGCAGCGCATCCAGGTCGGCGCGCGACCAGTCCTGGGTATTGAGGAAGTGGCGGGAAACGGTCATGGCGCGAAAAACCCCTGGAAGCTGCGGGACAGGTGAAGGAATCAGACAGCATGAAAGCAGAAAACCCGGCGCCGGGGCCGGGTTTTCTGGTGAACTCGAAACAGACGGGTACCGGCTACCCAGCGCGTTGGCAAGGCTCCGGTCGGCGGGCGCGCGAGGTCATGCCTGCCGCCATGCGGGCGGAGGTCAGGATCTGGGCGTCGGCGCGGATCGTCATCATCGGGGCCGCATCGTCGCATGGCGCGGGACCGCCGGCAAGCCGCCGGCTCATTCGCCGCTCACCACCGGGGTCACCGACACCCGCACCCTGACCCGGTTGCCGGGGTCGTAGGGCATGCGCGAGCGGTATTTCACCCCGCGGTGCACGTAATCCACGTCGAATCCGATCGGGCGCCGGAACTCGCGTTCCACCGGCACCATCCGGCACTCGCCGCCGGCGGAGGCGTCCACCTCATCCACCCGTTCCTCGGAAGACAGCACATCGCGCACCGCACCAACGACCCGCTGCAGGCCGCGGCGCTCACCGCCCTCGCCCACCGGGCTCGCCGCCTCGCAGCGCTCCACCATACTGGTGGCGCGCAGGATCTGGTGCACCGGCTCGGCGGCCAGCACCCTGGCGAACTCGATGCGCACGTTTTCCTGCGGGCTCGGCGGCGGCGGCGCGGGCAGCGCGGCCATGGCCTCGTCCGCCTGCTGGCTCCGCTCCTGCGCCACGGCAACAGGACCCACGACGGCAGGAGCCACGCTCAGCGCGGCGCAGACAAGCAACGGCAGGAGGGGGAAAGATCGGAGCATCGGACCTTTGTGGCGAACGGAGGGCAAGCGTGCCCAACGGGAAGTTTAGGCGCTGGGCGGGTGCACCTGCTGAACCGGCGCTGTCGTGAACCTCCCCCGCCCGATAGAATCCGGCTTCCCTGACCGTACCGAAACAATGAGCCTGCGCCTTTACAACAGCCTGACCCGCCGCATCGAGCCTTTCGAGGCGCTCGATCCCGCCTGCCCGACCATGTACGTGTGCGGCCCCACGGTGTACGACTACGTGCATATCGGCAACGCCCGCGGACCGGTGGTGTTCGGCGTGCTGGCCGCACTGCTCCGGCGCCGCCACGGCGCGCTGCGCTACGCGCGCAACATCACCGACGTGGACGACAAGATCAACGCCGCCGCCGCCGGGCAGGGCGTGCCGATCTCGGCCATCACCAGTCGTTTCGCCACCGCCTACCGCGAGGACATGGCCGCGCTGGGTGTCACGCCGCCGGATATCGAACCCGAGGCCACCGCCCACATCGGCGAGATCATTGCCATGATCGAGCGCCTGATCGAGGCCGGCCATGCCTACGCCGCCGCGGGCCATGTGCTGTTTGCCGTGGACAGCTACCCCGATTACGGCAAGCTCTCGCGGCGCGATACCGAACAGATGCTGGCTGGCGCCCGGGTGGATGTGGCCCCGTACAAGCGCAATCCCGGCGACTTCGTCCTGTGGAAGCCCTCCACGCCCGAGCTGCCCGGCTGGGACTCCCCCTGGGGCCTTGGCCGCCCGGGCTGGCACATTGAATGCTCGGCCATGGCCGCCGCCCACCTGGGCGAAACCATCGACATCCATGCCGGCGGCGTGGACCTGCAGTTCCCGCATCACGAAAACGAGATCGCACAGAGCGAATGCGCCCACGGCGGCCGCACCTTCGCCCGCTTCTGGCTGCACAACGGCATGCTCAACCTGTCCGGCGCCAAGATGTCCAAGTCGGTGGGCAACATCGCCAAGGTGCGCGACCTGCTGGCCGAACACCCGCCCGAGGCCCTGCGCTATGCCCTGCTCTCGGCGCATTACCGGCAGCCGCTGGACTGGTCGGACGGGCTGGTGGAGCAGTCGGTGCGCACCCTGGACCGGCTCTACGCAACGCTGCGCGAGATCGACGGCCTGACCGCCGGCAGCCAGGCGCCTGAAGCCGCGATCCCGGCGGACATCGAGGCCGCGCTGGCAGACGACCTCAACACGCCGCAGGCGCTTGCCAGGCTGGCCGCCATTGCCGGTGAGGCCCGCACGCTGAGCAACCAGGCCACGCAGGGCGGGACGCCGGATGAGGACGGACTGCAGGCGCTCGCCGCGGCCGGAGCCAAGCTGCGCGCCGCGGGTCTTGCCCTGGGCCTGCTCCAGCAGGATCCGCAGACGTGGTTCGCCCGCGGCGCCAGCGGCGATGACGACGCCCGCATCCAGGCCCTGGTGGACGAGCGCACGGAAGCCAAGAAGAGCCGCGACTTCGCCCGCGCTGACGCCCTGCGCGACCAGCTCGCCGCCGAAGGCATCGCCCTGGAAGACACCCCACAGGGCGTCCGCTGGGTCCGCAAGCGCAGCTGATTCCGACACCAGACTCCGGCAGGAGTGCCCCACGCGCACGTGGCGCGCTCCTGCGGGGGGAGTCCACCGGTTTCTGCGACAATAGCCGGCTGATCCGAACCACGGCCTTCCGGCCGCCCCTGCCGTGTCCGACTCCCCCTTCCCGCTCGAACCCACGCCCGATGCCGCCCAGGCGGCGATCCGCGACGAATTCTCCTTCTTCAACGACTGGTCCGAGCGCTACCAGTACCTGATCGACCTGGGCCGCAAGCTGCCGCCGTTCCCCGAGGAATGGAAGACCGAAGAGCACCGTCTGCTCGGCTGCCAGTCGATGGTGTGGATCGTGCCCTCCGGCGATGCCTCGCGCCTTGATTTCGCAGCGGTGAGCGATTCGGCCATCGTTTCCGGCCTGATCTACCTGGCGCTGCGCGTGTATTCGGGACGCAGCGCCGCCGAAATCATGGCCGCCAGCCCGGATTACATCGCCGATATCGGCCTGGCCAAGCATCTCTCGCCCACCCGCAGCAACGGACTGGCCTCGCTGCTGGCCTTCATCCGCGAACAGGCCGAAAGCGCCGCCTCCGGGTGAGCACCGGCGCCGCCACTGCCGCCTCCCCGGACGCCCCCGCCCCACCGCTGCGCAATCCCAATTTCCGGGCCCTGATGGGCTACCGGATCTGCACCATCCTGTCCTACCAGATGGTGGCGGTGACGGTGGGCTGGCATGTGTACGAGCTGACCCGCAACCCATGGATGCTGGGTCTGATCGGCCTGGCCGAGGTGCTGCCCTATTTCTGCGTGGCGCCGTTCGCCGGCTACCTGGTGGACCACCTGCCCCGGCGCCGTCTGGGCATGGTGGCCTGCGCCGGGCTGGCCATCACTCCGCTGGTGCTGGTGGCCATCACCCAGGGCTGGCTGGGCGATGGGGTCTGGAAAATCTACGCCGCCGTGGTGCTGACCGGCGGGGTGCGCTCCTTCCTTGGCCCGGTCTACAACGCCCTGTTTGCCCGGGTGCTGGTACGCGAGCAGTTCGTCCGCGGCGCCAGCCTGGGCAGCATCGTGTTCCAGTCGGCGCTGGTGGTCGGGCCGGCGCTGGGCGGGGTGCTGGTGGGCTGGGCCGGCATGTCGGTCGCGTACGGGCTGGCGGCCTGTTTCGCCGCGCTTGCGGTGTTTGCCCTGGCGCGGATGGAAGTGACGGAACCGGCTCCGCAGCTGCAGCGCGGCCCGGTGTTTGCCAGCATCGCCGAGGGAGCGCGCTTCGTGTTCGGTCACCAGATCCTGCTGGCGGCACTGGCACTGGATATGTTCGCAGTGCTGTTCGGCGGCGCGATTTCGCTGGCGCCCGCCTTCATCCGCGAGATCCTGCACTACGGGCCGGAGGGCCTTGGAATCCTCAGAGCGGCGCCGGCGCTGGGCGCAGTGGCCGTGGGCATCTGGCTGGCGCGTCGTCCGGTGCAGCGGAATGCGGGGCGGGTACTGCTGATGGCGGTAGCGGGGTTCGGGCTGTGCATCATCGGCTTCGGACTGTCGAAGCTGTTCTGGCTGTCGGCTTTCTTCCTGCTGCTGTCAGGAATGTGCGACGGGGTGTCGGTGGTGCTGCGCTCAACCATCATGCAGCTGGCGACGCCGGATGAGATGCGCGGGCGGGTGTCGTCGATCAACGGGCTGTTCGTGGGCTCCTCCAACGAGCTGGGCGCGTTCTACGCCGGTTCCATGGGACGCCTGCTGGGGCTGGTGCCGGCGGTGGTCCTGGGCGGCTGCGTGACGCTTGGGGTCGTTGCGACCACAGCGCTGAAGGCGCCGCGGCTGCGGCGTCTGGACCTGCGCGAGCTGCGTTAGGGGGGAGCGCGCGTTGATAGGTCGCGGGGGCCCCGGGTGGGGTGCCCTTCAGGCTCCATGTCCCCGGCGTCGGCCTGCGGCCGCCACCTCCTCCTTTACTTACGCCTGAAGGGCACCCCCACCCGGCGCTGGAGGGTTCGTGGCAGAGCAATGCCTGGCTCGCGGCGAAAACGGGGGTACGTGTTAAGCGGGACGTCGGGGGCGTAGCCCCGACCTACGGAAGCCGACGGCAAAGCGG
>DXCY01000038.1 GCA_019115725.1 Candidatus Luteimonas excrementigallinarum | reverse complement strand
GGTGCCCTTCAGGCGTAAGTAAAGGAGGAGGTGGCGGCCGCAGGCCGACGCCGGGGGACATGGAGCCTGAAGGGCACCCCCGCCCGGTGCCCCGGCGAGAACCAAAAAAAGGCCGCGACTCCTGTCGCGGCCTTTTCCGTGAATATGTGGAGGCTGATCCTGCCTCCGCCCGTCGTCCCTGATATGGACTCCAATATTCCGGGCAATCGATGACGGATCAATGACGCGGAGGTGACGGGTCGATGGCAGGTGGGCCCGGGTGCTGGTCGACTCGCGCTGCAGGGTTTCAGCCGCTACATTGCGCCGATGATCAGCCATGACGAATTCCAGGCCTTTGCCGCCCAGGGCCACACGCGCATTCCAGTGGTGCGCGAGGTGCTGTCCGATCTGGACACGCCGCTGTCGGTGTATCTGAAGCTGGCCGACGGTCCGCATACCTATCTGTTCGAGTCGGTGGAGGGCGGCGAGCGCTTCGGGCGGTATTCGATCATCGGCCTGCCGGCTGCGCGGGTGTATACGTTCCGCGGGCATGCGCTCACCGTCAGCGAACACGGCGAGGCGGTGGAGACCCGTCACGTCGAGGATCCTTTTGCCGAGGTGGAGCGGCTGCGCACCGGGCAGTCGGTACCGGAGGTGCCGGGGCTTCCCGGATTTTCGGGAGGGCTGGTGGGGTGGTTCGGTTTCGAGTGCATCGATTACATCGAGCCGCGCCTGGCCCGGGATGCGTTGCCTGATGAGCTGGGCACGCCCGACATCCTGCTGATGGAGTCGGAGGAGGTGGCGGTTTTCGACAACCTCAAGGGGCGGCTGTACCTGATCGTGCATGCCGATCCGCGCCGGCCGCAGGCGTGGGGACGGGCCAACCGGCGGCTGGATGCCCTGGTGCACCGGCTGCGTCATGCGGGTGCGGGCTATCCGGACACCCTGCAGCCCGCAGCGCTGGACGAGGAGGACTTCGTGTCCGGGTTCACCCGGCAGGGGTTCATCGAGGCGGTGGAGAAGTCGCAGGAGTACATCCGCGCCGGCGACATCTTCCAGGTGGTGCTCAGCCAGCGCCTGTCGGTGCCGTTCAATGCCCGGCCGGTGGATGTGTACCGGGCCCTGCGCGCGTTGAACCCTTCGCCGTACATGTATTTCCTCGATACGGGCGCGACCCAGGTGGTGGGCTCGTCGCCGGAAATCCTGGTGCGCCAGCAGGGCGGCACCGTTACCGTGCGGCCCATCGCCGGTACCCGCCCGCGCGGCGCCAGCGCGGCCGAGGATGCGGCGCTGGAGGTCGAGCTGCTGGCCGATCCCAAGGAGCGCTCGGAGCACCTGATGCTGATCGATCTGGGGCGCAACGACGTTGGCCGGGTCTCCGAGCCGGGCACGGTGGCGCTGGGCGAGAGCTTTGGCATCGAGCGCTACAGCCACGTGATGCATATCGTCAGCGAGGTCACCGGCAAGCTGAAGGCAGGCCTCAGCTACGCCGACGTGCTGCGGGCCACCTTCCCTGCCGGCACCGTCAGCGGCGCGCCCAAGGTGCGCGCGCTGGAGATCGTGCGCGAGCTCGAGCCGATCCGGCGCAACGTCTATTCCGGCGCGGTTGGCTACATCGGCTGGCATGGCGATGCCGACACCGCCATCGCCATCCGCACCGCGGTCATCCAGGACGGCCGCCTGCACGTGCAGGCCGGCGCCGGCATCGTTCACGATTCCGATCCGGACCGGGAATGGGACGAAACCATGAACAAGGGCCGCGCCCTGTTCCGCGCCGTGGCCCAAGCCGCAAAAGGCCTGTAGGCCGGGGCTACGCCCCCGACGTAACGCGCCCCAGCGCATCGGCCCCGTCGGCCGCATAGGGCCGACCTACGAAGCCGGCGTCCGATTCTGCAAGTTGGGGCTGGGCCCCCGACGCGAGTACTCAGGTCACTGGGCGCACCGATACCACCGCCGGGTCGTCAGCGTGTTCGATCAGCAGCCGGCGCACGCGTTCCTGCCAGGCCGCGCCGAAGCGCGCGACCGCCTCCATCCCGCCCGCGAGGGCGAGCGGGATCATCACCCGCATCTCCGGGTCGGCGGGCACCGGCGAAGCATCGAAAGTGACCTCGACCGTTTCGCCCGTATCCATCCGCCGCATCCGCAGCGCGCCGGCCGATGCATCGCCGTAGCGCAGCAGATCCTTGCGCGCGTGCAGTCCGCCGAGCCCCTTGAAGCCGCCCGCGCCGGCGGCGCCGGTCACCAGGGTCAGCACCTGGCCGATGACGCCGGTGACGCCGGCATCTTCGGTATCGGGCAGACTGACCCGCACGCCGCCGCGCTGGGGCAGATCATCGCCGTACAACGCGCGGAACCCGGCCCGGGCCGACAGCCAGGCGCCGGCCACGGTGGGGCAGGAGTGGCCGGCCAGTCGCACCGCGTCCGCATAGCGGTAGGTGATCACCCCGTCCGCAGCCGTGCCCAGCAGCCGGGCCAGGCCGTCGTGCACGCGGATGGCAGGTACGTCATCGAAGAAGGCGGGAAAGGTCATGGGTCCAGTCTGCGACCCCCAAAACCGCACCGCCGTGATCCAGATCAAGCCGACACCGATGCCGGTAGGTCGGGGCTATGCCCCCGACGCCCGGAGAAACACGACATCCGGCGTTCG
>DXCY01000037.1 GCA_019115725.1 Candidatus Luteimonas excrementigallinarum | reverse complement strand
GGTCGGATCGCGGTGGTAGCGGCCGTCGAGCACGAAGAAATCCACGCCGCCGTAATGCTGCTTGAAGTACACGCCGGGATTGTCCGGCTCGCCATATGCCGGATTGGCCCAGAAGCGCTTGAAGATCTTCAGTGCAGCGTCCTTGAACGGACTCAGCCCGTCCGAATCGTTGTAGCCGAAGTCGTGGTCGTCCCAGGTGGCCAGCTGTGGCACCGAGCGCAGCAGCGGCTCCAGCCGCTCCACGGTGCGGCTGCGCGCGTACAGGTCGGTGAGCGCTGCAGGCTGGTCGCTGTCGGCGTAAACGTTGTCACCCAGCCAGATGAACATGTCAGGCTCCAGCGCGCGTACGGTGTTCCAGATGCGCTGGTGCGGATCGTACTGGTTGCGGCAGCAGGAGCCGAAGGCGACGCGGAAGTCCGCGGGGCCGTCCGGCGCGGTCCGGGTGCGGTAGGGCAGCGGCTGGAAGCGGTCGTCGACGCCATCGTACTTGAGCCGGTACCAGTAGTCCGTGTCGGGCTGCAGGTTGTCGACGCGCAGTACCGCGCAGCAGTCGTCGTCGGCGCTGGTCAGGGTGGACGCACCTTCGATGAGGTTGCGGAAATCGCGGTCGGTGGAGACCTCCAGGGTCACCTCGAACGCGCCGCTCGCACGCACCCAGACGTTGAAATGATCCGGGCCGGGCGCGCCGATCATCGGTCCCTGCAGCGCGCGCGGGTAGCCGATTACGCTGGCGATGGCGCGCGGCAGCGCCGCGAACAGGCCGGTCAGGCCGGCGGCGGCCAGGAACGAACGTCGCTGCAGTTTCATGATGCGTTCTCCTCTTTCAGGACGGCGTTGAGCTGTTCGACCAGCGTGCCGTGGATGGCGCCGTTGCTGACGCACACGTTGTTGCCGTGGATATCGAGCGCCGTGCCGTCGACGGCGGTCGCGGTGCCGCCGGCTTCCTGCACCAGGATCACGCCGGGGGCCAGGTCCCAGGCGTTGAGCGCGCGCTCCCAGTAGGCGTCCCAGCGGCCGGCGGCAACCCAGGCCATGTCGACCGCACAGGCGCCGGTGCGGCGGATGCCGGAGGTGCGTTCGCTGAGCAGCGCCATTTCGCGCGCGAACAGCGGGTGGTCGGGCTTGCCGGCGAACGGAATGCCGCAGGCCAGCACGCTTTCGATCAGGCTGGAGCGGGGCGAGACCTGGATGCGCTGGCCGTTGAGCCATGCGCCCTTGCCTTGCTCGGCGACGTACATCTCCCCCAGCACGGGCAGGTAAGTGACGCCCGCGACGATCTCTCCCTCGTGGGCGAGGGCCACGTTGACCCCCCATAGCGGGCAGGCGAAGAGGAAGTTGGTGGTGCCGTCGAGCGGATCGACGATCCAGGTCCGGCTGGCGTCGGTACCGCCAGCGGCGCCGCCTTCCTCACCGAGGAAGGCGTACGCAGGCCGCGCGCTCGCCAGCAGGCCGCGCACCGTGTGTTCGGCTTCCTCGTCGGCGACCGAGACCAGGTCGGCAGGTCCGTTTTTGGCGCGTACGGTCAACTCCGACAGCTGGGCGAAGCGGCGCTGCAGGCCCTCTCCGGCGGCCTGTGCCGCCTGGATCATGGACTTCAAGTCCGCCGATGCGTCGATCACTGTGATCTCCCGATCAGTCCCTGAGTGTGGTGTTCCACAGGCTGGCCGCCAACAACATCGACAGCACCGATGCGCCGATCCAGAACCAGATCACCGGCCCGAAGTCGTAGGTGCGTACATCGCCGACCACCACCATGCCTTGCTGGATCAGCTTGCCCGAGACGTATTCCTGGATGCCGGCACCGATGTAGCTGAAGATGCCGATCACGCCCATCGCTGCGCCGGCCACCCGCTTGGGCGCGATGTCGACCGCGAACAGGCCGCCCAGCGACGTCACCAGCCCGGTCAGTCCAAGCCCGAACAGGACCATGGCGGTGATCAGCACTGTCATGGTGTTGGGGCCGAAGAAGAACAGCAGCAGGCCGGCGATCTCGAGGAGCGCGAACAGCAGGTTGGCCGGCGGCCGGCGGGCATCGAACAGCTTGTCTGAAATGAACCCGTAGGCGATCGCGCCGGCCACGCCGGCGATGGTGCTGATCATCAGCACGGTCCCGGCCATCGGCAGGGACAGGCCGCGATCCTCCTGCAGGTAGAGGATGCCCCATGAGTTGATCGCATAGCGGGTCACGTAGATCGTGGCCGCCGACAGGCACAGCACCCAGATCGCCGGGATCTTCAGGATCGAAAGCTGCAGCCCGAGGACGGACTTGATGTCGGTGCGCGGCTTTTCCGTGTACAGGTCCTGCTTCCACTCGTTGACGGTGGGCAACCCCATCGTGCGCGGTCGGTCCTGGACCAGCCAGTACGTGCCTGCCGCGGTGAAGATGCCGACCAGCGCGGGCACGAAATAGCCGTAACGCCAGCCGAGGATCGCGACCACGCTGCCCACGCCGATGAAGGTCAGCCCTTCCCCGATCGAGTGCGCGGTGCTCCAGATGCCATAGGCGCGGCCACGCTCGCGGTTGGAGAACCAGCCGGTCATGGCCACCACGCCGCCGGGCGCGCCAAAACTCTGGAACCAGCCGTTGAGCCCCCAGATCATCACCGCCAGCCATACCGTGGTGGTCAGGCCCATGGCGAAGTTGCACAGCGCGGTCAGCAGGAACGCCACCGCAAGGAACCGCTTCATGTTGGCGTGGTCGGCGAGGAAGCCGTTGGTCAGCTTGCCGATGGCATAGGCGTAATAGAGCGCCGAGCCGATCATGCCCAGTTCGACGGGGGTGAAGATCCCCCCGTCGATCAGCGGCTTCTTGACTACGCCCAGGGCCAGGCGGCAGGTATAGATCAGCCCGTAGCCCAGGGTGATCGCCAGCATGATCCTGAGGCGGTGGCGGCGGTACAGGTGGTCGATGCGGGCCTGGTCGGTGATCTGCGGCCGGTCGGCCCCGGTCGCGAAGAACTTCAGCAATGCATTGGCCACGAATCATCCCCTCCCCAGGGCGGTCGGGTCTGCGTGTACTGCAGCACCTCTTCAGACAATGTATTCCATTTCAACTTGGAATGAAATAAACATTCCGAAGATGTGCTCACTGCATGGTCGGGATGTTGAAACTGCCGCCTGCGTCGGCGCCCGCTTCCGGCCAGCGCTGGGTGACGACCTTGGTGCGGGTGTAGAAGCGCACGCCGTCCATGCCGTACTGGTTGAGGTCGGCGAAGCCGGAGCGCTTCCAGCCGCCAAAGCTGTGGTACGCGACCGGCACCGGGATCGGCACGTTGATGCCGACCATGCCCACCTCGACCCGCTGGGCGAACTCGCGTGCCGCGCTACCGTTGCGGGTGAAGATCGACACGCCGTTGCCGTACTGGTGCCGGCTGGGCAGTGCGAGCGCTTCTTCCAGGCTGTCGGCGCGCATGATCTGCAGCACCGGCCCGAAGATCTCCTCGTGCCAGGTCTTCATGTCCGCGGTGACGTGGTCGAACAGGGTGGGGCCGAGGAAGAAGCCGTCCTCGTGCCCGGGCAACGCGAAGCCGCGGCCGTCGACGACCAGCTCGGCGCCTTCCTCCACCGCCAGGCCGATGTACCGTTCGATGCTTGCCTTGTGCGCGGCGGTCACTACCGGTCCGTAGTCCGCGTCGGGATCGGTCGAGACCCCGATGCGCAGGTCCGCGATCGCGGCCAGGAGTTTTTCGCGCAGGGCCGTGGCGGTGTCATCGCCCACCGGCACCACCACCGGCAGCGCCATGCAGCGCTCGCCGGCCGAGCCGTAGGCGGCGCCGATGATGTCGGTCACGGCCTTGTCCATGTCGGCGTCGGCCAGCACGATGCCGTGGTTCTTGGCCCCGCCCATGCACTGCACGCGCTTGCCCTGGGCCGCGCCGCGCGCATACACCTGCTGGGCGATGTCGGATGAGCCGACGAAGCTGATCGCACTGATCGCCGGATGGTCGATGATCGCGTTCACCACGTCCTTGTCGCCGTGCACGACGTTGAGCACGCCCGGCGGCAGCCCGGCCTGGATCATCAGCTCGGCCAGCCGCACCGGCACGCTGGGGTCGCGTTCGGACGGCTTGAGGATGAAGGCGTTGCCCGCTGCGATGGCCGGGCCGAACATCCACATCGGGATCATCGCCGGGAAATTGAACGGGGTGATGCCGGCGACCACGCCCAGCGGCTGGCGCATCGAGTACACGTCGATGCCCGGGCCCGCACCCTGGGTGTAATCACCCTTGAGCAGGTGCGGGATGCCGCATGAGAACTCGATCACCTCCAGCCCGCGCAGGATGTCGCCGCGCGAATCGGACAGCACCTTGCCGTGCTCGGACGACAGCAGTTCCGCCAGTTCGTCCATGTTCGTTTCCAGCAGGTGCTTGAACTCGAACATCACCCGCGCCCGGCGCTGCGGATTGACCGCGGCCCATTCGCGCTGCGCCGCGGTGGCGTCTTCGACCGCGCGGTCGAGCTCGGCGGATGATGCCAGCGGCACGCGCGCCTGCACGGCACCCGTGTTCGGATCGAACACGTCGCCATGACGGTCCGATGTGCCGGCGACGCGCTTGCCGGCGATGAAGTGTTCGATCTGGCGCATGGAATCAATCCTCGGTGGGGGGCGGCTGCATGAGCCAGTCGTGGTCCGGATCGTTGCGGAACAGCCAGCGCCGCTCCGGCCCCGCCATGACGTTCAGGTAGTACAGGTCGTAGCCGTGGGCGGCGCCGACCGGGTGGTAGCCGCGCGGCACCAGCACCGCGTCGCCGTCGCCGACGGCGATGGTTTCGTCGAGCGAGCGGTCGTCGGTGTACACGCGCTGGAACGCAAAGCCCTGTGGCGGGTCCATGCGGTGGTAATAGGTTTCCTCCAGCGCGGTTTCCTCGCCGGGCACCGCGGTGTCGTGTTTGTGCGGCGGGTAGCTGGACCAGTTGCCGCCGGGCGTCACCACTTCCACCACCAGCAGGCTTTCGGCCGGCTCGGTCTCCGGCAGGATGTTGCGCACATGGCGGGTGTTGGTGCCGATGCCGCGCACTTCGCGCGGCATCCGCGCATCGTCGATAACGCGCGGCTTGCCGGTTCCGCTGCCGGGCGCGGTGCAGACTGCCAGCTCGACGTCGCCGTCGCGCGCGGTCACGCTCCAGGCCGTGCCGGCGGGCACGTAGACCACGCCGGGTGCGCGGTCCTGGAACGGGGTCGTGCGCCCGCCCAGCGCCGGGAACGCCTCGTTGTCGGCGGTGACGTCGGCGCGGCCGGTGACCAGCACCAGGCAGGCCTCGCGTCCCGGTTCGCCGCCAGAACAGCGCTGGCCGTCGGCCAGCCGGACCAGCCGGAAGCCGACGTGCGACCAGCCGGCGCTGGCCGGGGTCACGTTGATGACGGTGCCGTCGGACTCGGCGGCGTGCGGACGAACGTGGAGTCTGGACATCAGATCAGTCCTGCCTTGGCGGCGTGTGTCTTGAGCGTGCGCAGCCCGAGTTCGGCGTATTGCCTGGGCGGGGCCAGCGCCGGATCCTGCTCGGCCTCGATCACGATCCAGCCCTCATAGCCGATCGCCTTCAGCGCCTGCATCACCTCGCGGTAGTCGAGGCCGCCGTCGCCGGGCACGGTGAACATGCCCCCGAGCACGCCGTCCAGGAAGCTGGCGCCGCCATCGCGCAGGCGCTCGAAGGTGGCGCGGCGCACGTCCTTGCAGTGCACGTGGGCGATGCGCGCCGGATGCTCGCGGATGATCCGCAGGTAATCGATGCCGCCCAGGGCCGCGTGGCCGGTGTCGAGCGTGAGCCCGACTTCTTGGCCGGTGTGGCGCAGCAGCGCGTCCAGGTCTTCCCCGCGCTCGACCACGGTGCCCAGGTGGTGGTGATAGGCGAAGCGCAGGCCGCGGCTGCGGACGTATCCGGCCACCTCGGTCATGCGCGCGCCGAACTGGATCCACTCCACTTCGTCCAGCTGCGGAGTCCCGCTCAGTGGCACGTCGCGCCGGCCGTGGACCGCATTGCTGGTCTCGGCGAACACCACCGCGGTGCTGCCCATTGCTTCAAGCAGTTTCAGATACGGCTGCATTGCGGCGATCTCGGCCTGCGCGTCGCGCTCAAGCAGCGCGCCGCTGTACCAGCCGCCGATCAGATCCAGCCCGTAACCCTGCAACAGCGGCTGCAGCACGTTGGCGTCGCGCGGGAACCGGCCGCCCAGCTCGACGCCATCGAAGCCGACATCGCGGATGTCGGCCAGGATGCTGTCCAGCGGTGTGTCGCTGCCCAGCTCGGGCATGTCGTCGTTGGACCAGGCGATCGGGCTGACGCCGAAGCGGATGCTCATGACCGGCCCCGACGGCTCGTGCGGTCCTCGTAAGCGCGGCGGGCGGTCTGGACCTCTGGCAGCGCCGACACCTCCGGCACGGCAACGTCCCACCAGGTGCCGCCGGCTTCGGTGACCACCACCGGATCGGTGTCGATCACGACTACGCTGCTGCGATCAGCGGCGCGTGCCCGGCCGAGCGCCGCGCGCAGTTCGCCAAGATTGGCCGCGTGCTCCGCATTTGCGCCCAGGCTCCTGGCGTGGGCGGCGAAGTCGATCGGCGGCAGCGTTTGATGGCGCGTGTCGGTCAGCAGGTTGTTGAACCCCGGGCTGCCGGTGGAGCGCTGCAGGCGGTCGATGCAGCCGAAGCCGCGGTTGTCGAGCAGGACCACGATCAGCTTGCGGCCCAGCATCACGGAGGTGGCCAGCTCGGAGTTCATCATCAGGTAGCTGCCGTCGCCGACCATCACCACGACCTCGCGGTCGGGCGCGGCGAACTTCACGCCCAGGCCGCCGGCAATCTCGTAGCCCATGCACGAATAGCCGTACTCGAGGTGGTAGCCATCGCTGCGCGCGGTGCGCCACAGCTTGTGCAGCTCGCCGGGCAGTCCGCCGGCGGCGCCGACCACGATCGCGTTCTCGTCGAACGACGCCTGCACCGCGCCGATCACCTGCGCATCGCTGGGAGTGGCGGTGTCGTCCGGTGCCTGGGTGGCGGCATCGACCGATGCGTTCCAGGCCGCGATTGCGTCGCCGTCGACCGTGCCTGCGGATGCGCGCCAGCCGTCCAGCGCGACCTGCAGCGCCTGCAGGACGCTCCGCGCATCGCCGACCACCGGCGTGGCGTCGTGCTTGCAGGCATCGAACGCCTGCACGTTGACCTGGAACAGCCGCGCGCTGTCGAATAGGCTGCGCGAACCGGTGGTGAAGTCCTGCAGCCGGGTGCCGATACCGATCACCAGGTCCGCCGCTTCTGCGGCGGCATTGGCCGCGCTCGAGCCGGTGACCCCGATCGATCCGAGTGCATTCGGATGATTCCACGGCAGTGCGCCCTTGCCGGCCTGGGTCTCCGCTACCGGCAGGCCGGTGGCTGCGGCGAATTCCGCCAGGACCTGTTCGGCTTCGCTGTAGAGCACGCCTCCCCCAGCCACCAGCAGTGGGCGTTCCGACTCGCGCAGCGCAGCCGCCAGCGCCTGGAGTTCACGCTCATCAGCCGGCTGCCGGCGCGGATGCCAGACGCGTTCGCGGAAGAACTCCGCCGGATAGTCGAAGGCCTCCGCCTGCACGTCCTGGCAGAAGGGCAGGGTGACCGGACCGCACAGGGCGGGGTCCAGCATCGTTGCCAGCGCCCTGGGCAGGGCGTCGAGGATCTGTTCGGGCCGGGTGATGCGATCGAAGTAGCGCGACACCGGGCGGAAGCAGTCGTTGGCGGTGACCGTGGCGTCGGCGAAGTCCTCGACCTGCTGCAGCACCGGGTCGGGCCGGCGGCTGGCGTAGACGTCGCCCGGCAGCAGCAGCACCGGCAGCCTGTTCAAGTGGGCGAGCGCGGCGGCGGTGACCATGTTGGTGGCCCCGGGCCCGATCGAGGTGGTGCACACCATCGCCCGGCGCCGGCGCATCTGCTTGGCGTAGGCGATGGCGGCGTGGGCCATGCCCTGTTCGTTGTGCGCGCGCCAGGTCGGTAGCGCGTCACCCGCCGCGTACAGGGCTTCGCCCATGCCGGCGACGTTGCCGTGGCCGAAGATCGCCCACATGCCGGCGAAGTAGGGAACCTGCTCGCCGTCCACGACGACTTTCTGCGCGCCCAGCCAGCGGACGGTGGCCTGGGCCGCGGTCAGGCGGATGCGGTCGTCAAGGGAATTATCCATGGCCGACAGTCTCGCCGATCGCCGCAGCAGGGATCCGCTGCCGGGCGTCGCGCCAGGCCTGGACCAGGTGTCCGAAGCGGCTCGCCAGCTCCGCGGTGGCGGCCTCGTCATCGATTTCGTCGGCCAGCCAGCGCAGCGCCACGTCGCCGAAGATCGTGCGCCCGACCGCGAAGCCGCGGACCACCGGCGTTGCAGCGGCCGCCTGGAAGGAAGCAATCAACTCTTCGGTCGGCGCCGACAACCCCAGCAGCACCACGCCGCGACAGTGCGGATCGTTGTCCAGGATCGCGTCTTCGATGTTGCGCCACGCGGTACCGTCGAGGTTCGGCTCCAGCTTCCACCAGTCCGGACGCAGGCCGAGTCCGTACAGCCGGCGGATCGCCTGGGAGACGGTGTCGTTGCCCGGCTTGGCGTCGCGCGATGCGATGATTTCCACCAGCAGCTCATGCCGGGTCTTGCGGGTCGCGTCCTGCAGGCGTAGCAGCTGTCGCTCCTGGCGCTCGCGCAGCTCGGTCGGATCGTCGGGGTGGTAGATCACCAGGCACTTGACCACGTGGTTGGCCGGCCAGGTGGCGATCTCGGTGGCGACGTCGGCGGAGGATTCGAATTCCAGCGGGCACGAGCCCGGTACTTCGATCGGGCGTCCGATCCAGTACGGCAGGTCGGCGGCGGCCTCCAACGCGCGCATGCCGAAGCGGCCGTCGAGCAGGATGCCGAACCGCGGATCGCCATCGGCCACGCGGTGCATGGCCTGCAGCGCCAGCGCCTTGAACGCGGGAATGCGGGCCGGATCGGCGCCGGTCTGCTCGCACATCGCCTTGAACTGGCTGCGGTGGTCGATCGCCAGCACCGTCAGCTCGTCATAGCGGCCGCTGCGGGTGGTGGCCCAGTGCAGGTGCTCGAGCTGCGCATCCTCGCGCAGCCGGAACGGGCGCTCGCCGCCGTGCAGGAAGGCCTGCAGCTCCTCCCAGGTGGCCATCGCCGGCGAGCAGCCGTGGCGCGAGACCACGATCGCGCCGCAGGCGTTGGCCCAGTTGCAGCAGTCGTGCAGCGGCGCGTCGCGCAGCCAGCCGCGCAGGAAGCCCGCCATGAAGGCATCGCCCGCGCCCAGCACGTTGAAGACCTCCACCGGGAAGCCGGCCCCCGTCACCCCTTCGTCCAGGGTGTCGGGAATCGCGCCCGGGAAGACCGAGCAGCCGTCCGCCCCGCGCTTGCAGACCAGCAGTGCCCCGGTTTTTTCCCGGATCGCCTGCAGTGCGGTGATCGTGTCCGTGCTGCCGCCCAGGATGTGCACTTCCTCCTCGGTACCCACCACCAGGTCGCACAGCGGCAACACCTGCTGCAGTCGCTCGGTCACATCGGCGTCGGCCACAAACCGGTTCTCGCCCGCGTCCTTGCCCGTCAGCCCCCACAGCACCGGCCTGTAGTCGATGTCGAACACCACCTTGTTGCCGGCTTCGCGGGCGATCGTGCAGGCGCGCAGCGAGGCTTCGAACACGGCGGGCGTGGACAGGTGGGTGCCGTTGACCAGCACCGCCTTCGCCGAGCGGATGAAGTCCGGGTCCACGTCGTCGGCGGACAGCGCCATGTCGGCGCAGTCCTCGCGGTAGAAGACCAGCGGGAAGGTATCCGGATCGCGGATGCCCAGGAACGCCAGCGCGGTCAGGCGATCGGGATCGTCGATGACGCCGCGGGTGGATACCGCCTCGCGCCGGAGCTGCTCGCGGATGAAGCGGCCGAAGTGGTCGTCGCCCACCCGGGTCAGCAGCCCGGTGCGCAGTCCCAGCCGGGAGCCGCCCACGGCGGTGTTGGTCGGGCTGCCGCCGATGTATTTGGCGAAGGACTGCATGTCCTCCAGGCGGCCGCCGGTCTGTTCGCCGTACAGGTCGATGCAGGAGCGCCCGATGGCAATCAGGTCCAGGGGTGGGGCCGTGCCCATGCAGATCCGTCCTTCTCAGCCGGGCGCCAGTCGCTCCGTTGCTTGTAATGTATATTCTATTTTGATCATTTCAGCAACATTCATTTCAGTTTCTTGCCGGTGCGCTTGCCCCGGGCGCCAAGCTCGGCCGGGTTGCGGGTGCCGGTGGCGCTGGCGAAGGCATAGGAAATGACCAGCGCCTGGGCCAGGCACATCGACGTGGACAGCGAGCGGAACTTGCGGACCTCCGCTTCCTTCACCTGCAGCACCAGCGACGCCGGCTGGGCCACCGGGCTGACCGGGCTGTCGGTGATGGACAGCACCTTGCAGCCCACGTCCACCGCAGTGTCGATCAGGTGTACCGCTTCCTCTGCATAGGGACGGTAGCTGACCACCAGCAGCAGCGAGTCGGGCGTGATGCCGTGGATCTGCTGCCGGGTCATGCCGCCGACGCTGTCGATGAATACGGTCTTCTTGTCGACCTGGTGCAGCGAGTAGGCCAGGTACGCCGCCACCGGGAACGAGCGGCGGAACCCGGCCACGTAGACCGTTTCCGCCTGCGAGATCAGCGCGACTGCCTCGGCCAGCGTGTCCCGGTCCAGCGAATCGCCCAGGTGCTGCATTGCCAGCACGTTGCCTTCGACGAACTCCGTCAGCACCTGGCCCGGGTCATCCACGCGCTTGCCGTCGACGGCCCTGGTGAATTGCCGCACCCGCTCGCCGTAGCCCAGCGAGGCGTTGGCCGAGAGCAGCCCGTCGCGGAACAGCCGCTGCATCTGGGTGGCGCCGTCGAAGCCGAAGGACTTGGCGAAGCGCACGATCGCCGAGGGCTGCACGCCGCTGCGCTCGGACAGCACGGCCAGTGTCTCCAACGCCACCGCGTTGGGTTCGTCCAGCACGTAGCGGGCGATCTGCTGCAGGCGTTTGCTCAGGGAG
>DXCY01000005.1 GCA_019115725.1 Candidatus Luteimonas excrementigallinarum | reverse complement strand
CGATGTGGGAATTCGGGGCGTCGGGGGCGTAGCCCCGACCTACCGTGATCCTGCAGGTCGGCCCTGTGCGGCCGACGCGGGCGATGTGGGAGTTCGGGGCGTCGGGGACGTAGCCCCGACCTACAGGGTGGTTTCCAGGAGTCGTCGGATGAGGGCCTGGGCGCGGGCGGCCTTGGCTTCGTCGTAGGCGAAGCTGGCCTCGTCCATGTAGGCGCGCTGGCTGGTTTCCATCTGCACGGCCTCGATGCCACTGGCCGGGTCACCGTAGTGGCGGGTGATATGCCCGCCCTTGAAACGCCCGTTCACTACGGAATCGAATTCCTCCTGCCCCGCCAGCACCGCCTCCAATCGCTGCTGCAGTGCCGGCGAACAGCTCGTCCCGCCTGCCGTGCCCAGATTCATGTCCGGCAACCGGCCCTGGAACAGGAACGGCAGCTCACCGCGGATCGAATGCCCTTCCCACAGCACCGCCCGCCCGTGCATCGCCCACAGCCGGTCCAGCTCCATCCGCAGCGCCTGGTGGTACGGACGCCAATACCGCTCCACCCGCTCCGCGATTTCATCCGGCGTGGGCTCCCGCCCCTGCAGATACACGGGCTCACCGCTGAAGCGCACCACCGGACACAGCCCGGTCGTGTTCTGCCCGGGATACAGCGACACATCGTCCTCGGACCGATTGAGATCAACCACGTAGCGCGAATGCGTCGGCACGATCATCGACGCCCCGAGCTCGCGCGCGAACGCGTACAGCCGGGCGATATGCCAGTCCGTATCCGGCACCCGGCGTGCGGCCGGTGTCAGCCGTTGGGCGATATCGTCGGGAACGAAAGTGCCATCGTGCGGCACGCTGACCAGAAGGGGCGCGGTGCCTTGATGCAGGGTAAAAATTTCCATACCCGCATTGTGCCCGAGGAGCCGCGTCCGTTCCGAAGATGCATGACATGAGGCCTCAACAAGCCTTGCCGTACCGATGGGGGTAGCGCGTCAAGCAATACATGGACGTATTGCGCGCACGTCAAGGCGTCCATCCGAAGCCAGCGCACGTCATCACCGCATCAGCACAAACTCTTCCGCACTGGTCGGATGGATCGCAACCGTGTCATGCAGATCGTCCAGGGTCACACCACGCTTCAGCGCCACCGCGAACCCCTGCAGGATCTCGTCGGCCGCCTCGCCGAACGCATGGATGCCCACCACCCGCTGCTCCTCGCCCACGCACACCAGCTTGAACAGACTGCGCAGCGGCGTATCCGCCAGCGCCTGCAGCATCGGCCGGAAACTGCTGCGATACACCCGCACCGCATCGCCATGCTGCTCCCGGGCCTGCGCCTCGGTCAGCCCGATGCCGCCCAGCGGCGGATGGGAAAACACCACGAACGGCACATTGGCGTAATCCAGCTTCGCATCGGCCCGGCCGCCGAACACCCGGTCCATCAGTCGCCGCGCCGCCGCGATCGCCACCGGTGTCAGGGTGAGCTGGCCGGTCACATCGCCCACCGCGTACACCCCGTCCACGCTGGTGTTCTGATACCCGTCCACCTCGATCTCGCCCTGCCCGCCCAGCGCCACGCCCGCCCGGTCCAGGCCGATGCCCGCGGTGCTGGCCTTGCGGCCAATGGCGAAGACCACCTTGTCATACGGCCCGCTCGGCGCCCCCGACCCATCCAGCACCACCAGCCGGCCATCCTCGCCGCGCTGCAGCTCCCGTACGTCATGGTCCAGATGCAGCCCCACGCCCAGATGGCGGTAGTTGTCCTGCAGCTGCTCCACCACCTCCGCATCCATCTGTTTGAGCAGCCGCCCGCCGCGGACAAACACATCGGCCCGGCTGCCCAGCGCCTGCAGCATGCCGGCCAGCTCGGCGCTGATATAGCCGCCACCCACCAGCGCCACGCGCTCCGGCGCCCGGTCCCAGGCGAAGAAATCATCCGAGACCCCGCCCAGCTCCGCGCCCGGCACCCTGGGCTTGACCGGATGCGAGCCGGTGGCCAGCAGGATGTGCGGTGCCCGCAGCTGTACTCCGCCCGCCTCCACCGTATGCGCGTCCACCATCACCCCGCGCTGCGGCACCAGGCTCACCCCGGCCTCGTCCAGCCGCCGGCGGTAGCTCTGGTGGATGCCGGCGATATAGCGCTGGCGGTCCACGATGAACTCGCGCCAATCCAATTCAGCGGACTCCGGCACATCAAAGCCCAGCCGCGCCGCAATGCCGACCTTCGCGGCCAGATCCGCCGCCAGCCACATGGCTTTTTTCGGCACGCAGCCCAGATTGACGCAGGTGCCGCCCAGGTCGCCAGGCTCCAGCAGGGCCACCCGGGCGCCGTGCTCTGCAGCGCGGAAAGCCCCGGCCAGGCCGCCGGAGCCGCCACCGAGCACGATCAGGTCGTAATCAAAGCCACTGGTGTCATTCATGAGGTCATGCCGGGCCGAAGCGCGCCGGATCAAACGGCGCCGGGTCGATGTGGGGCTCGAGCCCGCTGACCAGCTCGGCCATCAGCCGCCCGGTTGCCGTGCTCATGCTGACCCCGAGCATACCGTGGCCGGTTGCCAGCCACAGGTGACGATGCCCGGGCGCCCGCCCCAGCAGCGGCAGATCATCCACGCTCAGCGGCCGCCAGCCGTACCACTCTTCCTGTTTCTCCGGCCCCACCGGCTGGTGCAGGTATTCCGCGGCGCCCCGCTCCAGCGCATCCAGCCGGCGCCGGTTGAGGCTGGCGTCGTATCCGGAAAACTCCATCGTGCTGCCGAGACGGAAGCCGCTGTCCCAGGCGGTCACGCACACGCTCGGGCCGTGCAGCACCAGCGGACACCTGGGCACCAGGGCCGGGCGCGAATAGGTGATCGAATACCCCTTGCCCGGCTGCACCGGCACCCGCAGCTTCAGCGCGCGCGCCATCTGCGGCAGCCACGCCCCGGTGGCCAGCACCAGGTCGCGCGCGCCGTGGCGGCCACTGCCGCCGGGGCCGCTCACGCTGGCGGTGACGCCATCATCGCGGGAGTCGATCGCCGACACGCGGCAGTGCTCCATGATGATCCCGCCGCGCTCGCGCACCGCACGCGCCAGGCCGGCCACGTAACGATCGGGACGCAGGCGCGCATCGCCCGGGAAGCGCACCACCTGCACCACGCCCTCGCGCAGGGCCGGCTCACCACGCACATAGGCCGCGCCATCAATCCGCTCGTAGGGCAGGCCGATCCGGTCCAGCAGCGCCAGCTCGGCGGCAAAGTCGGCCACGTCGCGCTCGGAGCGGAACACGTAGTCCACCCCGGTAGGGTCGTATTCGCAGTCCAGGCCGTAGTGTTCGACCCATTCGGGCAGCGCATCGCGCGCGGCGGACAGGATCGCCAGCCGGGCCTCGGCGCCGCGCCGCCAATCACGCGGATTGCAGCGCCGGGCGAACCCCAGCAGCCATTGCCACAGGGCGGGATCAAACCGCGGCTTGAGATAGAACGGCGCGTCCGGAGTCAGCATCCAGCGCAGGGCCATGGCCACCGAGCCCGGTGCCGACAGCGGCGCCGCATGGCTGGGAGTGATGGTGCCGCAGTTGCCGTGCGAGCTGCCGCCGCCGACCCGGCCGGCATCCAGGATGCGCACGCTGCGCCCCTGCTCCAGCAGCGCCAGCGCGCTGGCCAGGCCGATCACCCCGCCGCCGACGACCAGTACATCTTGCGTCGATTCCATCCGCGGAGTTTACGCGCCGTCGGCCCGCCTGCGCAGCGCCGGACGCCTGCCGTAGGTGATCCAGCGCCACAGCCATTCCAGCGGGCCGAACCGGTAGCGCTGCAGCCACCAGCGGCTGGCCAGCACCTGCAGCGCGAACACCCCCAGCGCCAGCGCCACCAGCCCGGCCGGCGGGATCATTCCCCACAGGGCCAGGCCATAGCCGTAGAACACCAGCGAGGCGACCAGCGACTGGCCGAGATAGTTGGTCAGCGCCATGCGCCCGGCCGGCGCCGCCAGCGCCAGCACCCGCCGGCCGGGCCCCGACTGCCAGGCCAGCGCGGCCAGGGCCAGCCAGGCCAGTGCCAACGGCAGCGCACCCACCTGATGCAGGCTGGCGGCAAACACGCTGGGCGCATCCACCATGCCATCGGGGAAAGTGACCCCGATCGATGTCGACCACAGGGTCAATCCCAGCCCCAGCGGCAGGCAGGCCGCCGCCAGTTTCAGCAGGAAGCGCCGGTGCGCGGCCCCGTCCCGCAGCAGCCCGGAGCGCAGCAGCCAGCTGCCGATCAGAAACATGGACAGGGCCATCGGCACGATCAGCACGTTCATGGCCACCACGCTGGAAAAGTCCGCCAGCCGCTGGGCGGTGACCGCCGCGAATCCACCGCCGGCATAGACCGCGCCCGCCTCCAGCCCCGCAGCCGTCTCCACGGCGGACGCCGCGCGCAGTTCAGCCAGCACGTCGGCCGGTGACACCATCAGGCCGAGCCCGGTCAAAAAGCCCAGCGCCATGACTGCGCAGAACATCAGCAGCCCGGCCACCAGCTGGGCCCGTGGCGCCAGGCCACGGAAGACCAGCATCAGCAGGCCGGCCATGGCGTAGGTATGCAGGATGTCACCCACCCACAGCAGCAGCGCATGGGCCACGCCCAGCACCAGCAGCACCAGCATCCGTCGCACATAAGGCCGGGCGGACACCCCGGCCGCGGCGGCGCGCTCGGCCATCAGGGCGAAGCCGGCACCGAACAGGATCGAGAACAGGATCCAGAACTTGCCCGCCACGAACACGTGCAGGCCCCAGGCCAGCGCATGGTCCAGGCCCTGCAGGCCGGGCAGCATGCCGCGGTCGAACTCCTGCCAGGGGCGGGTGAACCAGGGCAGGTTGACCAGGAAGATCCCGAGCAGGGCCCACGCCCGCAGCGCATCCAGCAGTCCGATCCGCTCGCCTGCGGTCGTCGGCCCGAACGTCACCTGCTGCCGGTCCATGGGCGCCTCCGGATCCGTATCACCTGGTGTGGTCGCTGCTGCCCGGCGCATCCACCGCGCCGGGCAACAGGGGGTCAAGCAGGAGTCAGTGCTGGTGGCCGCCGTCGCCGTGCACGTGGCCGTGCTCGATTTCAGCCGCATCGGCCTCGCGCACTTCAACGATCTCCAGCTCGAACGTCAGGTCCTTGCCGGCCATCGGATGGTTCAGGTCCACGTCCACCACGCTCATGCCCACCTTCTGCACGGTGACCGGGCGCGGGCCGAAGTTGGTATTCAGCACCACCTGTTCGCCCACGGCCAGGCGCTGCTTGCCGAAATGCTTCTTCGGCACGCGCTGGGTCAGGTCCGGACGGCGCTCGCCGTAGGCATCGGCCGACACCACGTCGGCGCTGAAGCTGTCGCCCGCCTCGCGGCCTTCCATCGCCTTTTCCAGGCCCGGAATGATGTTGCCGTGGCCGAACAGGATCGCCAGCGGCTCACCCTCCCGGGAGCTCTCGACGGGCTCCTGCCCGGTCTCGGAAACGGTGTAATGGAAGCGGACAACGCGGTCCTTTTCGATCTTCATGGGCAACGGTACCTGGTGTGGCGGCGCGGGGCCGCGCTTGTCATTGAAAGGCGGGTTCGGCCAAGATGCTGGCCGTGAGTACCGCGCATTATCCGGGCAGCGACCGCGCCGCGCCAACCCGTCCCCGGCACCGTCACCGCCAGCTGGCGACCGTGATGGTTGCTGCGGCCGCCCTGCTGCTGGCCGCCTGCAGCGGCAAACAGTCCCGTCCCGCGCCGCCGGCCTCCCCGTCGGCATCCAGCCAGCAGTGGCCGGTCATGTCGCCGGCGGATCCGAGCGCGGCCAATGCGGTGACCATCCGCGCCATCGGCCTGGTGGGCACCCCCTACCGTTATGGCGGCAACACGCCCCAAGGCGGCTTCGACTGCAGCGGCCTGGTCAACTACGTATACAGCGACATGCTGGGCCTGCGCCTGCCGCGCACCACCCGCGAGCTGTTCGCCTGGCAGGGTCCGCGCATTGCCCCCGAGCGCCTGGCCGCCGGCGACCTGGTGTTTTTCGGCAACCGCGGCAACGTCAGCCACGTGGGCATCTACGTGGGTGAAGGCCGCTTCGTGCACGCCCCGAGTACCGGCGGCACGGTGCGGCTCGATCATCTGGAAGGCCATTACTGGCGCGATCACTACACGGGGTCGCGGCGCATCCTGGGCGGATCCTGAACAGGCGACGCGGGCCCAGACGGGGAAATCGCCCCTGAATCAGGCGCGTGAAGATGCGACACCCGTCGCATTTATTAACTTTGATTTAACAAAATGACGGATTTCGTCCGGCACCATCACGCACCAACTACATTCGTGAACCCAGTCGTGACGCCAGACGACCCGAGCTCAGGCCGCCAAGCCGCCACTCCAACCACCGCCTTCCGCCTCCGCCATCGGGCCGCTGCTTTCCTCTTCTCCGCGCTGCTGTGTGCCGGCACTGCCCCGGCGTTCGCCGCCACCGGGCTGGCGACCGACAGCGCCGACGGGTTCCCGATCTCGACCTCGATCAGCCAGCAGCTGGCCGATCCGCTGCCGGCGGCCAGCCGCGAGCTGCTGTTCGCCGCCGATGTGAACCAGCTCATCTCCAGCGCGGTGGAGCTGGCGCCGATCGCCCCCCCGGCAACGAACCCGCGCCAGAGCCTGCTGCAGCGCGGCCTGGCCCTGCTGGGCACGCCCTACCGCTGGGGCGGCACCACGCCCGACGGCGGCTTCGACTGCAGCGGTCTGGTCAGCTACGTGTTCAAGACCACCCTGGGCATCGAACTGCCGCGGGTATCGCGCGACATGGCCCGCACCGGCGAGCGCGTGGAACGCGGTCAGCTGAACCCGGGCGACCTGGTGTTCTTCACCCTGCGTGGCAACCGCATTGACCATGTAGGCATCTACATGGGCAACGACAGCTTTCTGCACTCGCCGCGCACCGGCCGGGACGTGACCGTCTCGCGCATGGACAGCGGCTACTGGGCCAACCGCTTCCGCCAGGCCCGGCGCATCGCACTGGACTGACCGCACCGCGCCCGGCCGCTTGCAGCGGCCAGCCATCGACTGATCTGCTGCAGGCCGCCTCCGGGCGGCCTGTCGCTGTGTGCCGCGGTGCTTGCGGGCTGAAGTCACCCGCGCCATCCTCCAACGGTCTCCGGGGAGGGTGCACATACCGATGGAAGCGACGCTGCTGACCAACGTCCTGCTGCCGCTGGCACTGGGCGTGATCATGCTGGGGCTGGGCCTTGGCCTCACCCTCGATGATTTCCGCCGCGTTGCCCGCTATCCGCGGGCGGTGCTGGTGGGGCTGCTGCTGCAGACGGGCGTGCTGCCGTGGGCGGCGCTCGGCCTGGCACTGGCCTTCCGCATGCCACCGGAACTCGCGGTCGGGTTGATGCTGCTGGCGGCCTCACCGGGCGGCGCCACCGCCAACATCTACAGCCACCTGGCCCACGGTGACGTGGCGCTCAACATCACCCTGACCGCCATCAACAGCCTGCTGTGCCTGGTGACGCTGCCGCTGATCCTCAACCTGTCGCTGGAATTTTTCCTCGGCGCCGGCCAGTACGTGCCACCGCCGGTCAGCAAGGTGGTGGAGGTGGCGGCGCTGATCGTGCTGCCCGTCGGCATCGGCATGACCGTCCGCGCGTTCGCGCCGGGCTTCGCCGCGCGCATGGCCAAGCCCATCCGGATCCTCTCGGTGCTGGTGCTGGCGCTGCTGATCGTGGCCGCGGTGGCGCAGGCCTGGGAGACCCTGCTGGCCTGGTTTGCGGTGGTCGGCCTGGCCTGCCTGCTGTTCAACCTGGTGAGCATGGGCCTGGGCTACGCGGCGCCGCTGGCACTGCGGCTGCCGCGGCCGCAGGCGATCGCCATCGCCATGGAGATCGGCATCCACAACGGCACCCTGGCAATCTTCATCGCGCTCAACGTGCTCGGCAACGCCACCATGTCGGTCCCGGCCGCGGTGTACAGCCTGCTGATGTTCTTCACCGCCGCGGGCTTTGCATGGTGGGCCAGTCGCCGGCCCGTGGCAGCGCCCGCGACCGCCTGACCGGGCGCCCCGCCGCAGGGGTCAAGCATCGGCGGCAGGCGCGCTCCGCTGATCCCGGGCCTGCGCCACCAGCTCGCCATGGGCACAGGCGATCCAACTGCGGTCGTCCCCCAGCAGC
>DXCY01000036.1 GCA_019115725.1 Candidatus Luteimonas excrementigallinarum | reverse complement strand
GCCTCCGCCATGGCCTGCCACAGCACCACCAGCTCCTGCCCGGCCGGCTCACGCGCAGTGGGCGCCAGCGCCCGGCGGGCGATGCCATCGCGCTCGCCCTGCAGGCGGCGGCTCTGGTCAATCGGCGGCAGCTGGCTGCCTACCCGGGCCAGGTAGATGCGATCGGCCTCGCGGACCTGCTGGATATGACGCAGCGCGCGATAGGCGGATGGCAGCGCCCGCGCCGGATCACCCTGACGCAGGGCCAGTTCGGACTGCCACATCTCACCCAGCGCCTGGCGCAGGGTTTCACGGGTACGGGGATCCAGCAGGGTGGCGGCCTCGGGCAGGTCGTGCAGGTGGGCGTATTCCTCCAGCACGCCCTCCATGCTGCCGAAGGCGCCAGCCTCACGCGGCTGTCCGCGGTCATCGCCATGGTCGTGCAGGTCGGTCATGCCGGCCTCGGATTTGTGGCCCTGCCCCTCGCTTTCCGGCGCCGGAAGCGCAGCGGGCTCCTGGCCGAAATCGTCGATCGGCAGCAGGGTCGGCGGTGGCACCGGCGCCGCATCGTCAATCGGCAGACCCGGGCCTTCCTCGGCCTCCTCGCCCAGGAACTGGCCGTAGCGCAGGCGCAGCACGCGCTGATCGACACCGAGGGCATCGGAGCGGCCGGTGAACTGCGCCGGCGCCAGTGCCGGCTGCTGCTCCAGCAACGCCTCGGCATCGATGATGATCTGCCGCTGGCTGCGGAAATACGCGGGCAGCACGTCGCGGGCGAAGGCGTCCAGTCCGTCCACGTCGGGCGGCGGCGCGGGCGGCCAGCGCAGGATCAGGCTCGGGCTCCTGCCGCGCTGGGCAGCCGGCGTGCGGTTGTCCCGCACCTCCAGGCGGACCACCAGGTCTTCCCCCTGCTGCAGGCCAAGTGCGAGCGGATCGAGCGTGGCTTCAAAGCGCCGGCGGGTCGGTGGCCCGCTGCCGCGGAGGGTGCGGGTACTTTCGGCGAAGGTGATGTTCTCTCCGGCGCCCTGGGCCAGGGTCAGATGCAGGGTGGCCTCGGCGGCCACGCCGTAGTCATCGCTGGCCTCGAACGCCAGCGGCCACTGGCGCTGCCCCGGCTGCATCAGGCTGAGGCTCTGCTCGGGCAGCAGCACCCGCACCGACGGCGGCTGGTCGGCGACGGCATCCAGCCGGTACAGCGGCGGCGCGGGCTGCGCTGCACCGCCCGCAGGCAGGATGCGATACAGCGCGGAGCGGGCCAGCAGGTGCTCCGCGCTCCAGTCGCCATCCGCCGGTTCAAGTTCGATTTCATCGCCGTCGTGGAAGGCGAGCACGGCGCCCTTCGGATCCGGGGCAAAGCGCAGGGTCCAGCGCAGCCGCGAGCCTTCCGGAGCCTCCACATCCAGCGCCTCGGCATCCCGCGGTTCCAGCCCGGTGTAGGCCGGCGGCTCGATGTACAACCGCCATGACTGCAGCGTCGGCACGCCGGCCGGCGTGGACTGCGCGGGCGCGGAGCGCATGCCATCGCGGTCGACCTCGCCCGGCCACAGCACGGCGGCCGAGGCCATCAGCAGCGCGCCAGCCGCGGTCAGCCACGCCGCGCGCCGTGGCCAGGGCGGCCGCATGTCGGGCATGGACGCGCTGGCCAGACGCTGGCGCAGGCGCTCGCGCTGCAATCGCTGCAGGGCGCCAAGTTCCGCACGCGGCGCGAACAGCAGCGCGGCGCTGTCCTCCATGTCGCCGCGATGCGCATCCAGCGCCCGCGCCAGCCAGCGTGTATCGATACGCCGGGCACGCCAGGCGGTGACCGCGGTGGCCACGAGCAATCCGGCCGCAGCCGTCATCATTGCCCCCGCCATTCCGCCCAGCCGCCATGCCAGCGCCGTGGCGGCCACGACCGGCGGCAGCACCAGCAGCGCACTGGACAGCACCACCCGAAGGCGGGCGGCGCGCATGGCCTGGCGCAGGCGCAGCGCCGGACTCATGGCTGGCCTCCCGCCGCAAAGGCCGGCCGCCGTGGCGAGGTCCCCAGCCAGCGCTCAAGCAGGAACAGCAAGCCGATCAGCAGCGCCAGCCACGGGCGCAGTTCACGCGGAGCCTGCGGCCATGCAGTGGCCACCTGCAGCGGCGCGTGGGCGGACGCGGCAACCGTTGCCGGTCCGGGGGGCGGCGGCAGCAGCACCTGCTGCAGCCGCTGTGGAAAGTCGGGATCCAGCAGCTCGGGCATATGCGCCGGCGCCAGCGGTCGGGTGAAACGCAGCAGACGGCCCTGCCCATAGGGCACGCCTTCCACCAGCACATCACCGTTCCGGCTGCGCCACCAGGCAACGGCGCCCGACGGCGGCTCCAGCCCGCTGTCCGCCGCTGCCAGCAGCACGCCGCCCTGATGGACCCAGTCGAGGACCGCCGCCGGCACCGGCGCGTTGGCCAGCCACACCAGGTGGGTGGCGTCGGGTTCCACCGGCTGGCTGGCCGGCGCCAGCTGGAAAGGGAGATCCGACAATTCGTCCGCGCCATGCCAGGCGGCGGCTGCCGCGCGCAGATATCGCAACGCCTCAGCGCTGCCGTCGTCATGACGTACCTGCAGCGCCGGTGGCTGCTGATCGGAAGGTGCTGGCGGTTCCATCCCACCGCCCAACACGTGCCAGGCCACCGGGCGCGACAACGCCGGCCGCTGCGCATCCATGCCGTGCAGCCACTCTGGCACGGCCACGGCGAGCGCCGTGCCGGGGGGCAGTTCCGCATCCAGCTGGCGCAGCAGGCTGGCAACGGACACCGGGCCTGAGGGCACGGGGCCATCCAGCGGCGGGAAGCCGGGCGCCAGCCAGCGCGGCGGCTCGGCACTTCCGGCCATGTCTGCCAGCTGGGCCGTATCCACGCCCGGCACCGCAACCGTCCACCCGGCTGCCTCCTGCTCGCCGTGCAGCACCGGCCGGGCCAGCCACAGCGCCAGCAGGGCCAGCAGCAGCAGGCGCAGCAACAGCAGCGGCCATTCCTCCAGCCGCACGCGCCGCTGTGGGCGCGCCGCCTGGCGCAGCCAGCGCAGGGCGGCAAAGGGCGTGGGCACCAGCTGGCTGCGCCGGGCCAGGTGGATCAGCAGCGGCACCAGCAGCGCGCCCAGCGCCGCCAACGCGGCGGGAAGCAGCAGGCCCAGGCTCATGGCCGCCCTGCCCGGCCGAACAGACGCCGCAGCGGCTGCTCCAAAGGTTCATCCAGCACGTGGACGGCATGGCGGATGCCGGCGGCATCAAAGCGCGCCTGCAGCCTGCCCTGGGCGGCGCCGAAGCGGGCAAGGAACCCTTCCCGCATGGCCGGGCCGTCGCCGGGCAGCTCCGCACCGGTCTCCGGATCGCGGAAACGCCGTCCGTCAGTGAACGGGAAATCGCGCTCGCCCGCCGTTAGCAGCTGGATGGCCAGCACCTCACGCCGCGCTGCGGCCAGCTTTGTGGCCAGGGCAATCGCGCTGTCATCGAAGAAGTCTCCCAGCGCGACGACCACGTCATCCGGACCGATCCGCTGGCGCAGCACGTCCAGGCGATCTTCCCCGGGAAAGCCGCCGCCGGCACGGGCCTCGTGCAGCGCCATCCGCAGCCGGTCTCGCTGGCGGACGCCTGCCACCGGCGGCAGCAGCGACAGGCCGTCGTTGCCTGTCAGCGCCAGGCCGAATGGATCCCCCTGCGCCAGGGCCAGTTCGAACACACATGCGGCCAGCGCCCTGGCGGCGTCCAGGCGCGACCAGTCCGGACGTGCCTCGTCGGCCTGCTGCATCGAGGCGCTGGCATCCACCAGCACCCAGATGGCCAGCGGACTTTCCCGCTCGGCCTCGCGCACGTAGAACCGGTCGCTGCGGGCGTAGAGTTTCCAGTCGATCCGGCGCAGCTCATCGCCGGGTTCGTAGCCGCGGTACTGGACGAATTCCAGTCCCGCGCCGCGCTCCCGGCTGCGATGCGACCCGTACCCACGCCCGCCCGTGGCACGACGCGCCCCGATCCGCAGCGTGCGCAGCAGGCCGCGTAGCTGCGGCGGGATCGGATCCCAGTCCATCCGTACGCCCGCGGATCAGTCGGCCGCGGTGCCCGGCGGCGGCACCTCGCGCAGCAGCGCTTCAACCACATCGTCGGCGTGCACGCCCTCCGCCTCCGCCGCGAAGGACAGTAGCAGACGATGGCGCATGACCGGCGCGGCCAGGGCGGCCACATCGTCGCGGGTGGCGGCCAGCCTGCCATGCAGCAGCGCGCGGGCCTTGGCCGCCAGCACCAGCGACTGCGCGGCACGCGGTCCGGCACCCCACTTCACATAGCTGCGCACGGTTTCCGGGGCGTCTTCGCCGGGACGGCTGGCCCGCACCAGGCGCACGATCCACTGCATCAGGTCCGTGCCCACGTGCACCTGCCGTACCAGCGCCTGCAGCGCCAGCACCGCCGCGGCATCCATCACCCGTGGCACCTCGGCAGTACCGGCACCGGTGGTCTGTTCAACAATCGCCAGCTCCTCGGCCTCATCCGGGTATTCCACCCGCAGCTGCAGCAGGAAGCGGTCCAGCTGGGCCTCGGGCAGCGGATAGGTGCCGCCCTGTTCAATCGGGTTCTGCGTGGCCAGCACGAAGAACGGCGCCGGCAGCGCGTGGGTGACGCCCGCATAGCTGACCGTGCGCTCGGCCATTGCCTCCAGCAGCGCGGCCTGGGTGCGTGGCGGGGTGCGGTTGAGCTCGTCGGCCAGCAGCAGATGGGTGAACACCGGCCCCTTCTGGAAGCGGAAGCTGCGATGGCCAGTGCCGTGCTCCTCTTCCAGCACCTCGGTGCCGAGGATGTCACTGGGCATCAGGTCCGGGGTGAACTGCACCCGGCGGAAATCCAGCTCCAGCGCCTGGCCCAGGGTCCGTACCAGCAGGGTCTTGCCCAGCCCGGGCACGCCCTCGAGCATGCAGTGGCCGCCGGCCAGCAGGGCTACCAGCAACTGCTCGACCACCGCGTCCTGGCCAACCACCGCCCGGCCAATGGCCTCGCGCAGTCCATCCAGGGCGCCCAGGCGCTGCTGCACATCGGATTCGGTCAAAGGCTCGGTCATTGCAGGGTTCCGTGGTTCACGCGGTCAGCGCGTAGATGACGATGTTGACCGCGAACCTGGTGTTGTCCTCGGCCAGGAAACGCTTGTTGCGCCAGTCGTAGTCCCATTCGCAGCCATAGTCCTTGTTGCTGTAGAGCACGCCCAGGCGGCCGTCGATGGCAATGCCCTTGAGATAGTCGTGCACCAGGTCGTCGCCCCAGCCGTTGAGTTCGTAGCTGGTGGCCGGCGGGCCGTCGGGGAAGCGGAAGAAGCTGTTGTAGAGCGCGTGGCTGTTGGGCAGTTTGTGCAGGGCATCGGCGCCGAAGATGGACGCCATCTGCGCCTCGAACGACTTCGCGAACAGGCCGTCGATGTCGTGGTTGCAGTCATCGACGAAGACGAAGCCGCCGTTGCGCACATAGCGTTCGAAGTTGCGCCGTTCGGCCGGGTTGAACTCCACCAGCTTGTGCCCGGCCAGGTAGCAGAACGGCGCGGTGAGCATGCGTGGATCGGCCAGGTCCAGCACCTGCTCCTCGGGATCCACCCGCAGGTTGGTGTAGTCGATCAGCGCGGTAATGACGTTCGACGGCATCCGCGCATCCACGTCCCAGTCGCCGGACTCGTAGCGCAGGCGGGTGAAGCGGAAGTCGTACCCAGCTGCCGCCAGCAGCGGCCGCGGCAGCGCCAGGGCTGCCGCGCCACCCAACATCAACCTGAGGAAATCCGCCCGGTTCATGCCTTCATGGCAGGAGCGCGCCACGCGCACGAAGCCACGTGACGCGCCACCTGGTCACACCGCGTCAGAGAGCGAAGTGAAGGTGAAATCCCGCAGCCGCATCGGCGGCAGCATCATCTGCATCCGGCCCTCGCCCACCCGCACCGGACGGCCCAGCTCATCGATGTTGTTGAGCATGATCACCGGCGACTCGTTGAAGCGGAAGTTCTTGATCGGATAGCGGATCTGCCCGTCCTCGATATAGAACGTGCCATCGCGGGTCAGGCCGGTCAGCAGCACGGTCTGCGGATCCACCATGCGGATGTACCAGGTGCGGGTCACCAGCACGCCGCGATCGGTGCCGGCAATCAGCTCGCCGGTCGACTTGTCGCCGCCCGACATGATCATGTTGCCCGGACTGCCCACGGCGCGCTGGCCCTGCTGCTGGGCCCAGTAGCGCGAGTAGTTCAGCGCGGCCACCTTGCCGTTCTCGATGATCGGCATGCGTTCGCGCGGCATGCCCTCGCCGTCCCACGGCATCACCGGCACGTCCTCGTTCCAAGGATCGGCAATCACGTTCACCCGCGGGTCGAACAGCTGCTCGCCCAGCCGGTTGCCGCCACCGCGCCTGGAAAGAAAGCTGCGGCCCTCGTCGGCGCTGCGCGCATCGAAGAAGCGCATCATGAACGACACCAGCCCGGCCACCGCGGCCGGCTCCAGGATCACCGTGTACTTGCCCGGCTCCAGCGCACGCGCGCCGGCCGACGAGCTGGCCTTGCGCATCGCCACCGCCACGTCGCGGCTGGCGTCGAAATCGCTGGCATGGCGCAGGTTGCGTCCCACCCAGCCCGAGCCCTGCCCGTCTTCGGTCCGCACGGTGCAGGTGTAATCGAAGCTGGTGCCGCGCTGGTAGCCGAAGTTGCCGTTGCTGTTGGCAAACGCGGTGAAGCTCTGCCCGTCCTCGAGGAACCCGGCGGCCACCAGGTTCTGCTGCCGGCACGGGGCGATGGAATCAGCCGCCACGCCGGCGCGGAAATCCGGGGTGATTGCCGCGGTGGATTCACTGAATGTCGGGCTGGGACGGTACTGCTGCGGCCCGATGGCGGGCATGAACTCGGCGTTCTCCGGGGCCAGCCGCGCAAGGTCTTCGGCCCGGCGCACTACGCGTTCCAGGGCCTCGTCACTGAACTCGTTGATGGTGGCCGTGCCCACGCGCTTGCCGAAGGCCACCTGCACAGCGAGTTCGGCGTTGGCAACCTCGCCACTGGTGGACACGCTGTTGCGGGCAAAGCGGATGTTGCCCTCGACCGAGCCGCTCAGGGTGGCGGTGCATTCGTCGGCCGTGGACAGGGCCACGACCTTGTCGAGGATGGCGCGGGCCTGCTCTTCGGTGAAGATGGTCATGTTGTGGAAGTCTCCTTGGTACCGGTCAGCCGAGCGAGCGGGCGGTATTGATCACGTTGATGCCGTCGAAGCGGGCGGTGGACGAGCCGTGCGACACGGCCGACACCTGAGAAGGCTGGCCCTTGCCGTCGAAGAACGAGCCACCCAGGCGATAGTCGGATTCGTCGCAGACCGCGCTGCAGGCGTTCCAGAATTCCGGGGTGCGGATCTGGTAGGCCACGTCCTCGATCATGCCGGTGATTTCACCGTCCTTGATCTCGTAGAACAGCTGGCCGCCGAACTGCGCGTTGTAGCGCTGCTGGTCGATCGAGAACGAGCCGTCGCCGATGATGTAGATGCCGTTCTCGACGTCCTTGATCATGTCCTCCACCGACAGTGGCGCCTTGCCCGGGGCCATGGACACGTTGGGCATGCGCTGGAACTGCACCGTCGACCAGGAATCGGCGTAGCAGCAGCCATCCGACGCGTCCTTGCCGAGGATATGGGCCTGGTCGCGGATGGTCTGGTAGTCGACCAGGATGCCGTCGCGGATCAGGTCCCAGCGCTTGCACTTCACGCCTTCGTCGTCATACGCCACGGCGCCGAGGCTGCCGGGCTGGGTCTTGTCGGCGAAGATCGTGACCAGGTCGCTGCCGTACTGGAAGCCTTCCTCGCGCTTGTCGAGGGTGGCGAAACTGGTGCCGGCGTAGTTGGCCTCGTAGCCGAGCACGCGATCCAGCTCCAGCGGGTGGCCGACGGATTCATGGATGGTCAACCAGGTGTGCGAGGGATCAAGCACCAGGTCATAGCGGCCCGGCTCCACCGACGGCGCGGTGAGCTTCTCGCGCGCCTGCTTCGCCGCGGCCACCGCGTCCTCGACCATGTCGTAGGAGTGGCCGTAGTTGACGACGCCGTTGGGGGAAACGAATTTCTGCGCGGGATCGGCATCGAAGTATTCATAGCCCAGCCCCATCGGCGCCGACAGCCCGGCCCGGGTGCGGAACCTGCCGCTGGACTGGTCGATGGCGGTGACGGTCATCGGCGCCCAGATGCGGTGCACGTCCTGGTCGATATAGGAGCCGTCGGTGCTGGCGAAGTACTTCTGCTCGTTGACTGCGAACAGGGTGGAATTGACGAAGCTGGCACCGGCGCCCAGCGCCGCGGCATTGACGCCCAGCAGCAGCTCCACCTTTTCCTTGACCGGCACTTCCATGGCGTTGCGCTGGATCGGCGTACGCCAGCTCACCTCGCCCACGCCCTGCACCGGGGCCAGCTGCACGGGCTCGCCCTGGATCCGGGCGTTGGCCTTGGCGATCGCGGTCGCCTGGCGCGCGGCGCGGGCCACGGCGTCGGGGCTGATGTCATTGGTGGCGGCGAACCCCCAGGCGCCGTCGGCGATCACCCGCACGCCGACGCCGGTGGATTCGGCGTTGACCACGTTCTGCACCTTGTCCTCGCGGGTCATCACGAACTGGCGCAGGTAGCGGCCGATGCGCACGTCGCAATAGCTGGCACCGGCACCGGTGGCGGCCTGCAGCGCCGTATCGGCCAGGCGTTTCTTGATGGCGGGATCGAGGACGGTCACCAGCTCATCGGCGGCCACGGCCTTGCCGAGCCACGATGGCAGGACCAGCCCGCCCAGCCCGAGGCCGCTGAGGGCCAGGAAGTCACGTCTGTCCAAGACAGGTCTCCGGTGCTGGATCGCTGGCGCACAGGGCGGGCGATCGGGATGGGAGGGTGCGGATTGATAGCGCGACGGATGGCGTCAGGCCGCATCGATTCTTGCGGCCGGGTGAATGAGCGTCAAATGGCTTTTGGCACATCAGCCGAGGCTGCGGGCGGTGTTGATCACGTTGATGCCGTCGAACCGGGTGGTCGCCGAACCATGCGACACCGCGGACACCTGCGAAGGCTGCCCCTTGCCGTCGAAGAACGACCCGCCAAGGCGGAAATCGCGCTCGTCACAGATCGCGCTGCAGGCGTTCCAGAACTCCGGCGTGCGAATCTGGTAGGCCACATCCTCCAGCATCCGGGTCACCTCGCCGTTCCTGATCTCGTAGTACAGCTGCCCGCCGAACTGGGCGTTGTAGCGCTGCTGGTCAATCGAGTACGAACCGCGCCCGTGGATGTAGATGCCGTCTTCCACATCCGCAATCATCTCTGCCACGGTCAGCGGCGCCTTGCCCGGCGCCAGCGACACGTTGGGCATGCGCTGGAACTGCACCGTCGACCAGGAATCGGCGTAGCTGCAGCCGTCGGATTCGGTCTTGCCGAGAATGTGGGCCTGATCGCGGGTGGCCTGGTAGTCGACCAGCATGCCGTCCTTCACCAGGTCCCAGCGCTTGCACTTCACGCCCTCGTCGTCATACGCCACGGCGCCGAGGCTGCCGGGCTGGGTCTTGTCGGCGAAGAAGTTCACCCGCTCGCTGCCGTACTTCAGGCCTTCCCGCATGCGCTCAACGGTAGCGAAGCTGGTGCCGGCGTAGTTGGCTTCATAGCCGAGCACGCGGTCCAGCTCCAACGGGTGTCCCACGTTCTCGTGGATGGTCAGGAACAGGTGGCTGGGATCGAGCACCAGATCGTAGCGGCCGGGTTCGACCGAGGGGGCGGAGAGCTTCTCGCGCGCCTGCTTCGCCGCAGCCACCGCATCCTCGCGCATGTCGTAGGAGGTGGTGTAGGCCACCACGCCCCCGGGCAGTTCGATGCGCCCGGCCGGATCCGCGCCGAGGTATTCGTAGCCCATGCCCATGGGCGCGGACAGGCCGTCGCGGGTGCGGAACCTGCCGCTCACCTTGTCCACCGCGGTGACCGTGAACGGGGCCCAGATACGGTGCACGTCCTGGTCGATATAGGAGCCGTCGGTGCTGGCGAAATACTTCTGCTCGTTGACCGCGAACATGCGCGAGCTGACGAAGTCGGCGCCGGCATTGATCGCGTCGGCGTTGACGCCCAGCAGCAGCGCCACCTTTTCCTCCACCGGCACTTCCATCGCGTTGCGTTCGATCGGCGTGCGCCAGCTCACCTCACCCACGCCGCGGACCGGCGCCAGCTGCACCGGTTCAACCTGGATGCGGGCATTGGCCCGCGCAATCGCCGTGGCCTGGCGCGCGGCCTGCACCACGGCCTGCGGGGTGAGCTCGCTGGTGGCGGCAAAGCCCCACGCGCCGTTGGCGATCACCCGCACGCCAACGCCGGTGGATTCCTCGTTGACCACGTTCTCGACCCGGTCCTCGCGGGTCATCACGAACTGGCGCAGGTAGCGGCCGATGCGCACATCGCAGTAGCTGGCCCCGCCACCGGTGGCGGCTTCCAGCGCCACATCCGCCAGCTGGCGCTTGAGCCCGGCGTCCAGCGCCAGCATCAGCTCTTCAGCGGCAATTGCGCGGCCGATGAAAGGCGGCAGCACCAGGGCGCCGATACCAAGCCCCCCCAGGGTCAGGAAATCACGTCGATGCAAGGCCGTCCCTCCGTTATCTCAGTCGGCCGAGCCTGCACGTTGCCGCGCCGCGGCGCATGGGTCAAACGGCATGGGCGCCCGCCGAATGGACTTGCCCCCACCCCCGCGGGAAGATGGGGCAGCCCCACGCAACGATCATTCCGGTATGAGCAGGAAAACCATCCAGTCCTTCGAAGGCCCCGCCGGCGGCTGGCCATCGCTGCGCAGCGTGGCCGCGCACCTGCGCAAGGAGGACGTGGCGGTCAAGGGCGCGAAGACCCTGCTGTCGATGAACCAGCCCGACGGCTTCGACTGCCCCGGCTGCGCCTGGCCCGACCGCGACCACACCTCCACCTTCGAGTTCTGCGAGAACGGCGCCAAGGCGGTGGCGGCCGAGTCCACGCGCCACCGCGCCGGACCGGACCTGTTCGCGAAGTACACCGTGGCCGAACTCTCCGGCTACAGCGACCACTGGCTGGAAGGCCAGGGCCGGCTGACCACGCCGATGCGCTACGACGCCGGCAGCGACCGCTACGTGCCGGTGGAGTGGGACGAGGCTTTTGCCCTCATCGCCCGCCACCTCAACGCCCTGCCCTCGCCGGACGAGGCGGTGTTCTACACCTCCGGGCGCACCAGCAACGAGGCGGCGTTCCTGTACCAGCTGTTCGTGCGCGAGTTCGGCACCAACAATTTTCCCGACTGCTCAAACATGTGCCACGAGCCTTCGGGCGTGGCGCTGGGCGAGCAGATCGGCGTCGGCAAGGGCACGGTGTCGCTGGCCGATTTCGAGCAGGCCGATGCGATCTTCATCTTCGGCCAGAACCCGGGCACCAACCATCCGCGCATGCTGGGCGAGCTGCGCGAAGCGGCGAAGCGCGGCGCGGCCATCGTGTCGTTCAACCCGCTGCGCGAACGCGGACTGGAGCGCTTCGCCGATCCCAAGGACAAGGCGGAGATGCTGCGCGGTGGCTCCACCCGGATCTCCTCGGACTACCTGCAGCTGAAGATCGGCGGCGACCTGGCTGCGGTAAAGGGCATCATCAAGCATGCCCTGGAGCGCGATGCCGAGGCGCTGGCCGCTGGCCAGCCCTCGCTGCTGGACCGCGCATTCATCGACGCCCATACCACCGGTTTCGAAGCCTTCGCCGCCGATATCACCGCCGAGGCCTGGGACACGATCACCGCCGAGTCGGGCCTGGACGAGGACGCGATCCGCCGGGTCGGCGACACCTGGCTGGGCGCGAAACGCCTGATCTGCTGCTGGGGCATGGGGATCACCCAGCACCTGCACTCGGTGGCCACCATCCAGATGATCTGCAATCTGCTGCTGCTCGGCGGCCACATCGGCCGGCCCGGCGCGGGCGCCTGCCCGGTGCGCGGACACAGCAACGTGCAGGGCGACCGCACCATGATGATCTGGGAGAAACCGCCGCAGGCGTTCCTGGACCGGCTAGAGGAGGTGTTCGGCTTCCAGCCGCCGCGCGCGCCGGGCTACGACACCATTGGCGCGATCGAGGCCATGCGCGACGGGCAGGCGAAGGTGTTCTTCGCCATGGGCGGCAACTTCGCCGCGGCCACGCCCGATACCGCCGCCACCCACGCCGCCCTGCGCAACTGCGACCTCACCGTGCACGTGGCCACCAAGCTCAACCGCAGCCACCTGGTGCACGGGCGCGAGGCGCTGATCCTGCCCTGCCTGGGCCGCACCGAGATCGATATGCAGGCCACCGGCCCGCAGCAGGTGACGGTGGAGGACTCGATGAGCATGGTGCACCTGTCCGGCGGCATCAACGCCCCGGCCGATCCCAGCCTGCTGTCGGAGCCGGCCATCGTGGCGCGCCTGGCCGAGGCCACCCTGGGCGCACGCAGCCAGGTGCAGTGGCGCTGGCTGGTGGAGGACTACGACCGCATCCGCGACCTGATTGCGCGGGTGTTCGACGACTTCCATGACTTCAACCAGCGCGTACGGGTGCCGGGCGGCTTCCGCCTCGGCAACGGCGCGCGCGAGCGGCACTGGAACACCGCCAGCGGCCGGGCCGCTTTCAAGGCCCATCGGGTGCCCACCAGCACGCCTGTCCATCGCGCCCGCGCAGGTCGGGCGGACAGCGGCCAACCGGTGTTCGTGCTCAGCACCGTGCGCTCTCACGACCAGTACAACACCACCGTGTACGGCCTCGATGACCGCTACCGCGGGGTGCACGGGGAGCGGCGCGTGCTGTTCGCCCACGCCGACGACATCGCCGCGCTGGGCATGGACGCCGGCGACCGGGTGGATCTGGAAAGCCTGGGTGAGGACGGCATCAAGCGCACGGCAAAGGGGTTCCTGCTGGCGGCCTACGACATTCCCCGCGGCTGCCTGGCCGCCTACTACCCCGAGACCAATCCGCTGGTGCCGCTGTCGAGCTTTGCCGAACGCGCCCGCACGCCAACCTCGAAATCCATCCCGGTGCTGATTCATCCGCACCGCCCCGACGCGGCCGCCAGCCGCCCAAGCCAGCGTGACATCCCCGCAGCCGTCGTTCGCTGAGGCACTGCTGGCCGAGCTGGCCCGGCATCCGGACGGGATCGACCTGGCGCGCCTGCGCAAGCGCCTGGACGCCCGCATGAGCCTGCTGATGCGCACGCTGGCCTGGCTGGGGGAAGAGAGCATCGGCGGCGTCGAAGGCGCCGGCCTGGTGCGGGTCGAAACCCGCGACGGCACCGAAATCGTCACCCTGACCCAACGTGCCCGCCAGTCAATCCTGCAACCCTAGGAGCGCGCCAGACGCTGGCGCGCTCCCGGAGACTCAGTAGCCGACGAGGTAGGGGTTGAAGCCACCGCGGGTGAATTCGGTGTCCTTCATCAGCACATCCAGACCCAGGCTGCCGACGTCATCGGCCACCGGGTCCAGGCTGGCGTTCTTCACCTGGTACAGGATCTTCACCCACCGATTGCACTCCCGGCAGGCCTCCGCCTTGACCGTGGCGTCGAGGGTTTCCACCGAGCGGTAGCGAACGTCCTTGTTGGAACCGCAGCACAGGCACTTCACCCGCACCTCGTTCCACTGCGTGGCGCAGCCGGCGCAGCTGGCGTAGCGGATGCTTTCGATCCCCTGCGCGCCCATCACCGAAGAGGTGACCGGACGGCCGCCACAGGCCGGACAGGTGCCGGTGCTGATCGGCACCAGCGCCTCGGCGTCCAGCGTGGCCGCCAGCCGGGCCAGGTGCACCTGCACCGCCGCAGCGGCGAACAGGTGCGGCGCGGTGGCGTCTTCAGGAATGCTGTCGCCCAGCACGTTGGACAGCAGCCACAGCCGCTGTTCAACGTCAGCCGCCCGTACCGCAGCCAGCGCCTGGCGGGCCTGGTCGGGCATATCGATGGCTTCGGCCTGTTCGGCCAGGGCCAGCAGGGTGGCGTCGAGGGCCGGATCGGCCGCCAGCGTGCCGCGGTCGATCGGCGGCATCCCGCCGTCGGCCGCCTTGGCCAGACGCTCCGGCGACAGCGGCTCGACCGGCGGCAGCGATACCGCCAGTCGGGCCTGCAGCCGCGAGAGCTCGGCCAGGAAACGCAGGTACGGCGCCAATTCGTTGCTTTCCGCAAGGAACGCAAAGCGCCGCCCGCGCGTCTGGAACAGCTTCACCGGCTCCGGCAGGAAAGCCAGCGGCGGCTTGGGAACGCCGCCGATCATGGCCGGATCCGGCTTGAACTCCTCTTCCATTCCGCTCACGACTGCTCCGGACCACCGACCTTGCGGCCGCCGGCCAGTTCACGCAGCCACTTGCGGTGGTGACGGAACGCCCAGCCACCGGTCACCGTGCCACGGGTCATCGCCCGGATGGTGCCCCGGGTCCAGATGGCCGCATAGACGTGGGCGATGAAGACCAGCACCAGGCCGATCGCCGCGATGGCATGCACCGCCACGGCCACCCGACGTACCGGGATCGAGAACAGGTGCGCGGTGTACTGCTCCCAGATCATGACCCCGGTCACCACCATGGCGAGGATCAGGATGGCCATGGCCCAGAACACCACCTTCTGGCCGGCGTTGTACTTGCCGACCTCGGGCAGGGCTTCTTCGTTGGCCTTGAGCACATCCTTGATCTTCCGGCTCCACTCGGCGTCCTCCGGACGCGGCAGGTTGAGCCGCCACATCTGCACGAACAGTCCGAGGAAGCTCGCCGTCAGCAGCACGCCCACGATCGGGTGCAGCCAGCGCGTGGTCTGGCCGCCTCCGAACAGGTTGGTCAGCCCGTACAGCGAGGGGTGGAAGAACGCGAAGCCCGACAGCAGCAACACGATCATGCACACCGCGGTCAGCCAGTGGTTGGCCCGGGTGAAGCCGCGGTAGCGGCTGACCACCACCGGCCGCTTGGATTCGATGTGATCGCCAGGGGCGGAATAGACGCGATCATTGCTCATGGTGCCCGCCTCCCGTTGTCATCGCTGCTGTCCACCAGCTGCTGTGCCTGCTCCTCTTCCTCGGCGCTGACCTTGTTGGCCCGCGACACCAGGCCGTGCAGCGCGGCGCCGGCAAGGGCCACGCCCGCCGCCACCAGGCCCACTTCCTTGGCCGGGCCCTTCCAGCCCGCCACCACCGGGGAGATCTGCGGATCGTCCGGCAGGCCCGCATACAGCGAGGGCTTGTCGGCGTGGTGGAGCACGTACATCACGTGGGTGCCGCCCACGCCCTGCGGGTCGTACAGGCCCGCATTCTCGAAGCCGCGCGACTTGAGGTCGGCCACGCGTTCCTGGGCGAAGGCCACCTGCTCATCCTTGGGCCCGAAGGTGATGCACTCGGTCGGGCAGGCCTTGGCACAGGCCGGGCCCTGCCCCACCGCAACGCGGTCGGAGCACAGCGTGCACTTGGTCGATACCTGCGCGGTCTTGTGGATGCGCGGAATATCGAACGGGCAGCCGGCCACGCAGTAGCCACAGCCGATGCAGTTCTCGGAGATGAAATCGACGATGCCGTTGGAGTACTGCACGATCGCACCCGGAGCCGGGCAGGCCTTCAGGCAGCCCGGATCCTCGCAGTGCATGCAGCCGTCCTTGCGGATCAGCCACTCCAGATCACCCGTATCCGGGTTCTCGTACTCGCTGAAGCGCATCAGCGTGAACATCTCCGGCGTGAGGTCGTGCGGGTTGTCGTAGACACCCACGTTTTCCTCGATCTCCGGCTCCAGGTCGTTCCACTCGATGCATGCCGACTGACAGGCCTTGCAGCCAATGCAGCGGGACACGTCGATCAGCTTGGCCACCTTGGTCAGCTGCCGCTCCGGCGCGGGCAGATCGGCCGTGGCCGATGCCAGCACCACGTCGGTGGGCAGCAGGTTGGAAGCCATTGGCTGGACCGGCGGGTTGGCCGCGGCCGTCACCGGCTGGGGGGCGCGTTGATCACTCATGCCGGCACCTCCTGGTCTGCGGCCCGCTCAATGTTCACCAGGTACGCCTTGAACTCCGGCGTCTCGATGTTGGCATCACCAACGAACGGACCCAGCGAGTTGGAGCCGAAGCCCTTGCGCGCGGCGCCCTTGAAGCCCCAGTGGATCGGAATGCCGACGATGTGCACCGGCTTGCCGTCACACACCAGCGGCTGGATCCGCTTGGTCACCACCGCCTTGGCCCAGATCTGGCCACGCGAGGACCACACCCTGACCCGGTCGCCCTTGGCAATGCCGCGATCGGCCGCCAGCTGCTCGCTGATCTCAACGAAGAACTCGGGCTGGGTCACCGCGTTGGTGCGGTTGTGCTTGGTCCAGTAGTGGAAGTGCTCGGTCAGGCGGTAGGACGTGGCCACGAACGGGAACTCGTCGCTGGTGCCCAGCCCCTCCAGGTCGTCCGGGAAAATCCGGGCTACCGGGTTGCCGCGCATCCTGCGGTTGAACGGGTTCTCGATCGGGCTTTCGAACGGCTCCATATGCGTCGGGAACGGCCCGTCGCGCATCAGCCTGCGGCTGAAGAAGCGGCTGGTGCCCTCCGGGTTCATGATGAACGGTCCGACCTCGCGCGGCTTGGCGGTGAGCCCGATATCGGGCACGTCGGCACCGACCCAGCGCTCGCCATTCCACTCCACGATCACCCGCTCCGGATCCCATGGCCGGCCGTCCAGATCGCAGGAGGCGCGGTTGTACAGGGTCCGGCGGTTTGCCGGCCACGCGAACGACCAGTTCTGGTGCACACCCATGCCGCTGGGATCGCTGTTGTCGCGGCGGGCCATCATGTTGCCGTCCTCGGTCCAGCTGCCGGTGTAGATCCAGCAGGCGGCCGCGGTGGTGCCGTCGTCACGCAGTTCGCCGAAGCTCGACAGCTGCTCGCCGCCGCGGCGGCCGTCGGGCAGGTCCACCAGCGCCTTGCCGTTGAGCTCCCGGGCCAGTTCGGCCGCGGTCGGGTGCAACGGATCGGCGTAGTCCCAGGTCAGGTTGAGGATCGGCTCGGGCACCTTGCCGCCCTCTTCCTCGTACAGCTTGCGCACGCGCTGGAAGATGTTGGCCATGATCCAGTTGTCGGTCTGCGCCTGCCCCGGCGGGGTCGCGCCCGGCCAGTGCCACTGCAGCCAGCGACCCGAGCTCACCGTGGCACCTTCGTCCTCGGCAAAACACGTGGTCGGCAGCTCCAGGACCTCGGTCTGGATCGAAGCCGTATCGACATCGTTGTAGATGCCGTGGTTCTCCCAGAACGCGGCGGTCTCGGTCTCCAGCGGATCCATCACCACCAGCAGCTTCAGCTTCGAGAACGCCTCGGTCATCTTGCCCCGGTTGGGGAAAGCGAGGATCGGGTTGAAGCCCTGGCAGAAATAGATGTTGACCTCATCGTTCTTGAGCATGTCGAACATCTTCATCGCGTCGTACTGCGCGATGTCCAGCTTGGGCAGCCAGTCATAGCCCCAGCCGTTCTCGGCCGTGGCCGCGTCGCCCCACATCGACTTCATGAAACTGACGAAGAACTTGTTGTAGTTCTGCCAGTAGCTCATCTGGTTGGGACGCAGCGGCTTGTTGCCACGAGTGGACATGTAGCTCTCGAACGTGGTCTCGCGCTCGCTCGGGATCGCCAGGTAGCCGGGGATCAGGTTCGACATCAGGCCCACGTCGGTCAGGCCCTGGATGTTGGAGTGCCCGCGCAGCGCGTTCATGCCGCCGCCCGGAACGCCGATGTTGCCCAGCAGCAGCTGCAGCATCGCCATGCCGCGGATGTTCTGCGCGCCCTTGGAATGCTGGGTCCAACCGAGTGCGTACATCGACGTCATCGTCTTCGTCGGGGAAGACGTTTCGCCGATCATTTCGCAGATCGTCAGGAACCGTTCCTTCGGCGTACCGCAGAGATTCTCCACGAACTCCGGCGTGTACACGTCCACGTGCTGGCGCAGCAGATTCCACACGCAGCGCGGATCGTCCAGCGACGGATCGGTCATGACATAACCGTCGTCACCGATCTGGTACTCCCAGGTCTCCTGGTCGTAGCGCCGGTTCTCTTCGTCGTAGCCGGTGAACAGGCCGTCGTGCCAGCCGAAATCCTCCCGCACGAGGTAGGACGCGTTGGTGTAGTTCCTGACGTAATCCCACTGGATCTTGTCGTTTTCCATGCACCAGCGGATCACCCCCATGAGGAAGGCGATATCCGAGCCCGGCCGGATCGGGGCGTAGTAATCGGCCACCGACGCGGAACGGTTGAAGCGGGGATCGACCACGATCAGCTTTGCGCCACGCTTGCGCTTGGCTTCGGTCACCCACTTGAAACCACAGGGATGTGCTTCGGCGGCATTGCCGCCCATGATGATGACGAGGTCTGCGTTACCAATATCCGTCCAGGAATTGGTCATCGCACCACGGCCAAACGTCGGGCCCAGACTGGACACCGTGGGGCCGTGTCAAACCCTCGCTTGGTTGTCGAACCCGACGATCCCCATGGAGCGGACCGTCTTGTAGGTCAGCCATGCGGTCTCGTTGGTGGTCGCCGAAGCAGCGAGGAAGCCGGTGGTCGTCCAGCGGTTGACGGTGGTGCCATCCTCGTTGCGTTCAATGAGGTTGGCATCGCGGTCGTCCTTGACGGCACGGGCGATTTTGTCGAGCGCCTCGTCCCAGGAAATCTCCTCGAAGCGGTCCGAACCCGGCCGGCGGATGCGCGGATGGGTCAGGCGGCTTTCCGACTTCACATAGGACTTGAGGGCTGCGCCCTTCGGGCACAGGGTGCCGCGGTTGACCGGATGGTCGGCGTCGCCCTCGATGTGGAGCAGTTCGGCTTGCTCGCCGGCGTTCAGATCGCCACGCGAGTACATGATGACTCCGCACGCTACCGAACAGTAGGTGCAGATATTGCGGGTTTCGGTGGTGGTGGCCAGCTTGAACTCGCGGACATGGGCGGCAGTGGCGGCTTCAGCCGTTCCAAAGCCCATGGCCCCGAGCGTGCTGGCCGCCGCCCCGGCCCCCGCCAGCTTCAGGAAGCTGCGGCGGGACAGTTCGACAGTCATTTTTTCATTCTCCTGGCACCTGTCGGCGGATGGGTGCACGGTGAAGATAGTCTCCCGCGGTCCAATAACAGTCAAGGCAAGCCCTTGTTGTGACAGTGATATTTCAAGGGGCGGAAATCAGCCGCGCGAAGTGCCGGACACAAGGGAAGCAGCAAGAACCTTTGTTCCAGAAATGCAATCAATCAGCGGCATCCCCGAATCTAAACTGGCGCCATTGTTTTCATCCCATCGCCTTTGGAGCCAGCCATGACCGACAACCGTTTCCTCGATATCGCCCGCAAGCGCCGCACCCAGTACGCCCTGGGCAACGACCTTCCGCTCGGCCAGGAGCACGTGACCGCGCTGATCCAGGAAGCGGTGCGCCAGGCTCCCTCCTCGTTCAACTCGCAGAGCTCGCGGGCGCTGATCCTGCACGGGGCACAGAGCGTGAAATTCTGGGACATCGTCAAGGACGAGCTGCGCAAAATCGTGCCGGCCGACGCCTTTCCGACCACGGAGAAGAAGATCGACAGCTTCGCCGCCGGCGCGGGCACGGTGCTGTTCTATGAGGACCAGGGGCCGGTGAAGGCGCTGCAGGAGCAGTTCCCGCTGTACGCCGACAATTTCCCGGTGTGGTCCGAGCACAGCACCGGCATTGCCCAGTACGCGGTGTGGATGGCGCTGGCCGAAGCCGGCATCGGCGCCAGCCTGCAGCATTACAACCCGCTGCCGGACGAGGCGGTGGCCCGCGAATGGAACATTCCGGAGGGCTGGGTGCTGCGCGCGCAGATGCCGTTCGGCAGCCATGCCGGCGAGATTGGCGACAAGACCTATATCGATGACGCTGAGCGCTTCGTGGTGGCCGCCTGAGGTTTCCGGGCAGGTGGATTGAAGGATGGAGGGGCCGCCTTGTGCGGCCCCTTCTGTTTTTGCGGGACGGGGACTGGATGGCCGTCAGTGGAGGTCGAAGGTCATGCGCCCGGCAGGCGCCTGCCGTGGGAACCAGGGACCCGTTAATTATTGCGAATGATTGTCATTCAGTTAGAATGCGCCATTCACATCCCCGCTCCAGCCGCCGCCAGCGAGCGTCTCCCCTCCTCCGGAGCTTCGCCGCATGGCCAGCAACACGCCAGTTCATTTCTCCTGCCCGCAATCCGGCAGCCGTCGCAACACCCTCGCCATCTCCCTGGGCCTCGCGCTGGCGCTGCCCGCCCTCGCCGCGCACGCGCAATCCACTGCTGCAGACGACCCGATCACCGATTTCGGCACCGTCCGGGTCACCGCCGAGGCCATCGCCCGGCAGGCGCTGGGCACTTCGATCATCACCGCCGAGGACATCGAGCGACAGCCGCCGCGCAACGACCTGTCCGAACTGCTGCGGACCATGCCGGGCATCAACCTGACCGGCAACTCCACCAGCGGCCAGCGCGGCAACCACCGCCAGATCGACATCCGCGGCATGGGTCCGGAAAACACCCTGATCCTGGTGGACGGCAAGCCGGTGGGCAGCCGCAATTCGGTGCGCTTTGGCTGGCGCGGGGAGCGCGATACGCGCGGCGACACCAACTGGGTGCCGGCCAGCCAGGTGGAACGGGTCGAGGTGCTGCGCGGTCCGGCCGCGGCACGCTACGGCAACGGGGCGGCCGGCGGGGTGGTCAACATCGTCACCCGCCACCCGGGCGAGGAATTCGCCGGCAACGCGTCGATGTACTTCAACCAGCCCCATCACGGTGTGGATGGCGATACCCGCCGCGCCGGCTTCGGCCTGTCCGGCCCGCTGAATGACCGCTGGGCGTTCCGCCTCTATGGCAGCGCCAACCGCACCGATGGCGACGACTACGCGATCAACCGCGATTACGCCTCGGAACGCACCGGCGCCAATGCCGGCAGTTTCCCCGCCGGGCGCGAGGGCGTGCGCAACCGCGATCTCAACGGCCTGCTGGCCTGGGATCTGGCGCCGGGGCACCGGATCGACTTCGGCGCCAGCTACAGCCGCCAGGGCAACATCTACGTCGGCGACAGCCAGAACACCAACAGCAATCCCGAGGTACTGGCCCAGATCGGCAAGGAGACCAATCGCAGCTACCGCCGCAGCTTCGACATCACCCACCGCGGCGAGTACGGCGACAGCACCCATTCGCTCAGCTACGTGGCCCTGGAGGACACGCGCAACATCCGCCTGCTCGAAGGCCTGGCCGGCGGCACCGAGGGCATCTTCCTCATCGACGGCGGCTTTGGCGATATCGATCTGCGCACGCTGACCGCGCACGCCGAGCTCAACCACACCATCATCGGCGCCGGTGCCGACCACGTGCTGACCTTCGGCGTGGAGTGGGTAGACAGCAAGCTGGAGGACAACGCCTCGGCGCTCAACGAGCGCAATCCGCAGCGCGTGCCGCCCAGCCCGTTCCCGTGGGAAGGCACGGCGCAGGCGCGCATTGCCTCCGCGTTCGTGGAAGACAACATCTACCTGGGCGATGCATTCACCCTGACCCCGGGCCTGCGCTTCGACCACCACGACGCCTACGGCGGCAACTGGAGCCCGTCACTCAATGCGTCCTGGATGTTCGCGCCCGACTGGAGCCTGCGCGCCGGCATCGCCCGCGCCTACAAGGCGCCCAACCTCTACCAGGGCAATCCCGGCTATGCGCTGTATTCCAATGGCATCGGCTGCTGGGGCGGCGGCGGCGCCTGCTTCCTGGTGGGCAACGACAACCTGGATGTGGAAACCAGCATCAACAAGGAACTGGGCGTGCAGTACGACGGCGCGGTGCAGGCCACGCTGACCTGGTTCCGCAATGATTACCGCAACAAGGTGGAGGCCGGCCACGCGATTGTTGCCGAGCACATGGGCGCCGACGTGTTCCAGTGGGACAACGTGCCCCGGGCGGTAGTGGAAGGTTTCGAGGGCAGCCTGGCGCTGGCGCTGACCGACCGGCTGCAGTGGCGCACCAACCTGACCTGGATGCTGCGCTCGGAAAACCGCACCACCGGTGACTATCTCTCGGTGATCCCGGAATACACCGCCAACGTGGCACTGGATTGGCAGGCCACGGAGCGCTTCTCGCTGCTGGCCCGGGCCACCTTCTTCGGCGAGCAGAAGCCGCAGAAGCTCGATTACCACGGCGATCCGGTGACCGGCTCCGCCGCCGACCGCATGCCGGCCTATGCGCTGGCCGGGGTCAGCGGCCGCTACCAGCTCAGCGACACGGTCAGCCTGGTGGCCGGCATCGACAACCTGTTCGACAAGCGCATCTTCCGCCGCGGCAACGCCTCGGGCGTGAACCTGGGTACGCCGAACGAGATCCACGGCGCCGGCGCCTGGACCTACAACGAACCGGGCCGCTCGTACTTCGTCTCCATGAACGTGGATTTCTAGACCATGACATTTGCATCCGACACTTCCAGGCGCCCCGCTTCCGCCGTGGCCGCCACATTGATGGCGCTCGCGCTGTGCACGCTTTCCGTCCTGCCCGGGCCCGCCGCCGCCCAGCAGCGGGATCCGCTGCAGACCATCGGCGAAACCGTGGCTGACCGTCCCTCGCCGCATTACGCCTTCGAGCGTTTCACCCTCTCCAGCCCGGATGACAGCCGCCACTGGCGGGTGCAGCTGGGCGTGCCGCGTGCCGATGCGCCCGCGGCGGGCTTTCCGGCCTTCTGGATGCTCGATGGCAACGCCGCGCTGATGGAGTTCGACGACGCCCTGCTGGCCGACCTGGCCGCACAGCCGGCGCCGCCGGTGCTGGTGTTCGTCGGCTACGACAACGCGCTGCGGATCGATTCGGCGGCGCGTACCCGCGATTACACCCCGGCTGAGGGCGAACGTCCGCAGCGCGATGGCGACCAGGTGACGGTGGTGACCGGCGGTGGCGGCGCGGACGCGCTGCTGGAAATCATCGAACGCCGGATCCGCCCGGAACTGGCCCGGCGCGTGGCTACCGACCCCGACCGCCAGACCCTGTGGGGACATTCGCTGGGCGGGCTGTTCGCCCTGCACGCGCTCTACACCCGCGGCGGCGCGTTCGACACCTGGGCCATCGGCAGCCCGTCGCTGTGGTGGGGCGATGGCGCCCTGCTCGGCGCGCCCGAGCAGCGCTTCACGGCGCACAACGCGGGCCACGAGACGCGGGTGCTGCTGTCTTTGGGCGGCGGCGAACGCGCCCGCGACGAGGGACACCGCGACCTGTCCGATCCCGGGGTGCTGGTGCACCTGCGCCGGATCGCGGCGGCGCCCGCCGACTCGGCCGCCAGACTGGCCCGGCGACTGGGCGCAGTGGAAGGCATTGACGTCGCCTACCGCGAGTTCCCCACTCTGACCCATGGCCCCATGTTCCGCGCATCGCTGATGTGGGCGCTGCACGCGGCCACCGGCGTGGGCGATCGCAGCGAGGCGGATTTCCGCGGCAATGCGGCTGCGTTCGAGGTCACCTCCACCGCCGCGGCCCCGGCGCCGGGGCTGTATCAGGCGGCGTGGAGCGCGGCAAACGATGCGCTGTTCGTCACCTCGGCCGTCGGCCGTCCGCCGGTGCAGCGCTCGCAGCTGCTGAAGCTGGATCCGGACACGCTGGAAGTGATCGCGCGGGCCGAGCCGCCGGACGCCAGCGGGCGCGATGACGGCCATCTGGTCGGCGTGTACGGCGTGGGCGTGGATGATGCCAACGGCCACGTCTGGGTCACCAATACCCGCGATGACACGGTGGCGGTCTACCGCCAGGACAACCTGGCCCTGGTCCGCCAGTTCGAGGCCGGCGCCGTGCCGCATTCGCGTGACGTGATCATCGACCAGGCCAACGGCCGCGCCTGGGTCTCGGCGGTCAACGAAGGCGCGCTGGTGGCCTTCGACACCGCTTCCCTGGCGATGCTGGACACGCTGGCCATCCCCTCCAGCGTGCCCGGCGGATCGTTCCGCCCGATGAGCCTGGCGCTGGACCGCGACCGCGGCCGGCTCTACACCGTCAGCATGGGCAGCAACGAGGCGGCGATGATCGACAGCGCGACCGGCACGGTGGAAAAGGTGTTCGCCCTGCCCGGCGCCGACGGCGCTTCCGGAGTCGCCATTGATGCCACCAGCGGGCGCCTGTACGTGGCCTCGCAGCGCAGCGGCAACCTGCTCATCGTGGATCCCGCCGAAGAGCGGGTGCTGCACGATGTGCACGTGGGTGCCGGGGCGCTCAACGTGGCCTTCGATCCGGTCAGCGGGCTCGCCTTCGTGGCCAGCCGCGGCACCGACACCATCACCGTGGTGGATGCGGACGGCCGGGTGGTGGCCAACCTCGACGGCGGCAGCCAGCCCAACCACCTGGCGGTGGACGATCGCGGCACCGTGTACGCGGTCAACAAGGCCCGCGGCGCCGAAGATCCGCGGGGCGACCACGTGCGCAGGATCATCCCGGCGCAGCGCTGACGCCGGGGTCAGGGCCGGCGGCGCTCAGCGCCGCTGGCTGAAGGCCACGCTGCCAAGGATGATCACGCCGGCCAGGGCCATGGTCCAGGTCAGCGGCTCGTCCAGCAGCAGCCAGGCCCAGGCCACGCCGAACAGCGGGATCAGATAGGTCACGGTGGAGGCGCGGCTGGCGCCGATACGGGCAATCAGCCGGTAGGACATGACGAAGGCGATGCCGGTGCACAGCACCCCCAGCATCGCCGCCGACAGCCACGACGCGGCCGGCACCGGCTGCGACGGCCAGCTGGCCACCGCCAGCGGGGCCAGCAGTACCGCGCCGCTGCCAAGCGTTGCCGCGGCCACCGCCGCCGCCGGCAGACCGGTCAGGTGGCGGCGCACCAGATTGATGCCGAAGCCGTACAGCAGCGAGGCCGTGGCCCCGGCCACCACCGCCCAGCCCACGCTCATGCCGGCCACCTTGCCGCTGGCCAGCACCACCACCCCGGCAAATCCCGCCATCAGCGCCAGCGCACGCCGGCCGCCAATGCGCTCGCCGAAGAACAGGTGCCCCACCAGCGCAGTGAACAGCACGGTCATGGCGTTGGCGATCGCGCCGATGCCGGCCGGTGCGCGCTGCGCCGCCCAGGCAAACAGCAGGAACGGAAGCGCCGAATTGACCAGGCCGATCAGCGCCAGCTTCGGCCACGCGCGCGGCGGAAACAGGGCCCGCGCCCGCCACAGGAACGGCAGCAGCACCAGCGCGCCCAGCCCCAGGCGGAGCTCGACCAGCGGCACCGGCCCGAAATCGTTCGCAGCCACCCGCATGAACAGGAACGAGGCGCCCCAGATCGCGCCGAGCAGGGCCAGTTCCACCGGTGTCTGCCAGTCACGCGCATGGCCCGCCTGCAGCTGCAGGCAGGAAGAGTCAGGGGTCTGCATGGGGGAGTTCCGAAAAGGCGCGGACAGCGCAGGACAAGCTTAATCTGCTTTACGGCGGTTGGCGGTTGGCGCTTGCGTCAGGCGCCGCTGGCCACCACACGGTTCCGCCCGCCGCGTTTGGCCGCGTACAGCGCTTCATCGGCACGCTCCAGTGCCTGCTCGGGACGGATGCCCGGGCCGCCCGCGGCCACGCCGATGCTCACCGTCACCGGCACGCCAGTGGGCAGGCCGGCGATGGCCTGGCGCAGGTATTCGCACTGCAGCACTGCCTCGTCGGTACCGATGCCGGGAAACAGCAGCACGAACTCTTCGCCGCCATAGCGCGCCAGCCGCCCGCGCGCCGCATGCTGGGCGCGCAGCACATCGGCCACCTCGCGCAGCACCCGGTCGCCCTCGGCATGGCCGTGCAGGTCGTTGATGGTCTTGAATTCGTCGATATCGCATACCGCCACCGCGTAGCGCTGGCCGGTGGCGGCCACCTCCTCCAGCGCCTGGGAGAACGCACGCCGGTTGTGCAGGCCGGTCAGCGGATCGGTCCGGGTCATCTCGGCCAGGTCGGCGTTCTGCTCCCGCAACTGCTGCTCGTACCACTCCCGCTCGACCAGGTGGTGCCGGAGCTCGATCGACAGCCGGCGCAGCTCGATCAGGTTGGACGCCTGCCGCGACAGCGCTTCCAGCGCCCGCAGCTGTTCCGGCTCGAGTCGGCGCGGAGCATGGTCCATCACGCAGAAACTGCCCAGCGGCAGGCCCTGCCGGTCCAGCAGCGGCGCACCGGCGTAGAACCGGATCCCCGCCGCGCCCTGGACGAAGAGGTTGGCGCGGAAACGCGGATCCTCCAGCGCATCTTCCACAATCATGGTCCGGTCGGGCTCGAGGATCGCGTGGGCACAGAAGGACTCGTCACGGGTGGTTTCCTCCACGCCGATGCCGATCCGCGCCTTCAGCCACTGCCGCTCCGCGTCCACCAGGCTCACCATCGCCATCGGCACGCGGCAGATCGCCGCCGCGATGCGGATGAGATCGTTGAAGGCCTCGTCCTCCGGGGTGTCGAGGATCTGCGCGCTGGCCAGGGCGGCCAGGCGCTCGGCTTCATTGGCGGGATAACCGGGCGGCTGCATGGGGGATTCCAGATAAACGCTGGCTTCCATATGGGGGCGCGGGCGGGAAAAACAAACGCGGCCGCGGCAATTCCGTGACCGGGAACGCGGCCGGCACGCCGTCCGGGAGGCCTTGCGCTATCGTCGGCCGGGGGAGGCGCCGGGCGCATTCCCGCTATCGTTCCAGGTCCGGACAGGGAGTGGGTGATGATCGCGATCGTGGTGCTGATACTGGCGGTGCTCGCCTGGGCGGTATTCGCCTATAACCGCCTGGTGCGGCTGCGTAACCAGGTGCGCACTGCCTGGGCCGATATCGACGTGCAGCTCACCCGGCGCCACGATCTGGTGCCGCAGCTGGTCTCGGCGGTACGCGCCTATGCCGGCCACGAGGCCGCGGTGCTGGAGGCGGTGACCCGCCTGCGCGCCCAGGCGCTGGCCGGACCGGGACCGCACCGGCTCGGCGAGGTGGAAACGGAGCTGGAACAGGCACTGGGCCGGCTGTTCGCCCTGCAGGAGGCCTACCCCGACCTCAAGGCCAGCGCGGGCTTCCTGCGCCTGCAGGAGGACCTGGTGGCCGTGGAAGAACACCTGCAGTACGCGCGGCGCTTCTACAACGGCGCGGTGCGCGACTACAACGATGCCACCCAAAGGATCCCGGACGTGGCGGTGGCGCGCGCCTTCGGATTCCACGGCGCTGAGTTCTTCCAGGCCGGCGAGGCCGAACGCGCCGCACCGGCAGTGGAGCTGCACCGGTGAGCCGCGCACTGGTGCTGCTGGCGCTGGCGCTGGCATTGGCGCTTGCCTGCGCTCTTCCCGGCCACGCCCGGGAGCGCGGCGAACGCATCCTCGACTACGACGTCGAGATCACCATCCAGACCGACGGCAGCCTGGACATCAGCGAGCGGATCTCGGTGTGGGCCGAGGGCCGCCAGATCAGGCGCGGGATCGTGCGCGACTTCCCCACCCGCTACCGCGACCGCTTCGGCGACCGGGTGCGCGTGGACTTCAGCGTCGAAGAGGTGCTGCGCAACGGCCGTCCCGAACCCTGGTTCACCGAACGGGCCGGCAACGGGGTGGTGGTCAACACCGGCAATGATCAGTTCCTCCCGGTACCCGCCGGACACGTCTATACGCTGCATATGCGTACCAACCGCCAGCTGGGCTTCTTCGAGAATCACGACGAACTGTATTTCAACGCCATCGGTCCCGGATCGCGCCTGCGGGTTGAGCGCGGCAGCGTGACGGTGCGCCTGCCGGCCGCGGTGCCGGTCGCGCAGATGCAGGTGGACGGCTTCACCGGCGGCTTCGGCACCCGCGACAAGGCCTTCCACGCCACCCGGCCCGCACCCGGCACCGCCCGCTGGGAGCTCACCAGGCCGCTGGCGCCCGGCGAGGGGCTGACCCTGGTGTTCGGCTTTCCCAAGGGCGTGGTGGCCGAGCCCGGCCTGGCCCAACGCCTGGCCTGGCGGCTGCGGGACAACACCGCCGGCATCGTTGCGCTGGCCGGCCTGGCCCTGCTGCTGGGGTTCTGTTTCCGGCGCTGGCGGGCAATCGGGCGGGATCCCCGAGCGGGACCGGTCATCGTCCGCTACGAGCCTCCGGCGGGATATTCACCGGCGGAACTGCGCTACATGCAGCGCCTGGGATACGACAACACCGCCTTCAGCGCCGACCTGCTGGCCGCGGCCGTGCACGGAGCGGTGGGCATCCATCGCGAGGCCAGGAGAATCCTTTCGGACCGCTGGATCCTGCGGCCCGGATCCAGCGCCGCAACGCTGGAGGCGGAGTCCGCACCGGCCCTGCTGCTCGCGCAGCTGCTGCCGGCCGACGGCAAGGCGCTGGAACTCGAACTCGACCAGAGCAACGCCACCGTGATCCGCAAGGCGGTCACCGCACACCGCCAGCGCGTGGGCAGCGCCATCGTGCCCGCGCTCTACCGGCGCAACGGCGGCAGCCTCGCGGTGGCTGGCCTGATCTTCGTGCTGACCCTGGCCGCCAGCCTCGGCACGGCCTTCGCCACCGGCTCCGGGCTGGTGCTTGCCATCCCGCTGCTCGGCGCAGCGCTGCTGGCCACCATCACCTTCGGCGTCCTGATCGGCGCGCCCACGCCCGCCGGACGCGGGCTGCTGGACGAGATCGAAGGCTTCCGCCGCTACCTGGCCGTGGCCGAGAAGCAGGACCTGCAGAAGCTGGAAGCGCCTGGCGATGACGAGCCGACACTGGACGCGGGCCGGTTCGAGCGGCTGCTGCCCTATGCCGTGGCACTGGGCGTGGAAGAAGCGTGGACGCGCCGGTTCACCCTGGCGGTAGGCGCAGCCGCCGCCGCGGCGGCTACCTCATCGATCAGCTGGTACTCCAGCACCGGCCGCAGTGCCGGCTTCAGCGGCCTGGACGGCATGACCCGGTCGCTGTCGAAGGATCTTGGCGCGCGGATTGCTTCGGCGTCGTCACCACCGGGCAGCTCCTCCGGATTCGGGGGCGGAAGCAGCGGTGGCGGGGGCGGGGGCTTTTCCGGCGGCGGCGGCGGCGGGGGCGGCGTGGGAGGCCGCTGAGCCCGCAAACGGAAACGGGACCCGTGCGGGTCCCGTCGTCTCCGTTACTGCGGTGGAGCGGATCAGCGCAGGCTGTATCCGGACACGCGCCAGATCTGGTCTTCATCAAGCCGGAACGACACCAGCTCGCGCACCGGCTCGGCGTTGTTGGCGAACACGGTCGGGAAAGCGATGTTGATGTACAGGCCGGCCGGCACCTCGCCGCCCTCCCGGAACTGGGTGCGGCTGACCACTGCCTGGCCCCGCTGGGTCGGCGCCCCGAGACGGGCGCGATCGGCCCCTACCTGCTGGACGAAACTCTCGCGCGGCAGCATCTGCTTGACCGCGCTGGTGGACAGATCCCACACCTCGCCGACCCGGTTGGCATCGATCATCTGCACCACCTGCTGGGCGGCGTTGGTCATCTCCGCGTCCTGGCGGGCCAGCTGCGCCTGCTGCTCCGGGGTGAGCTGCTGGGTCTGCGCCGCCTGGGCCTGCGGCTGGGCAGCCGGCTGCTGGGCCGCCACCGCGCCGATGGCGGAGGAAAGGGCGAGCACCAGCGCGATCGACTTGAACTTCATCCCGGAACTCCTTGCATGTGCATGAGGGTCGCAAGTGTATGCCAGCCATGGCCGCCCCGCGCAAGCCCCCCGCGCGGAGCAATACGCCTGCCGGATCCGGCCCCGCACATGGAAAAGGCCCCGCGATCGCGGGGCCTTTCTCACGTCTTTCCACCAGATTCCGACGGGTGCGTCCTAGAACGGAATGTCGTCGTCGGAGAAGTCCTCCGCCGGCGGACGCTCGGACTGGCGTGCGCCCTGGCCCTGACCCTGCGGCCGGGAACCGCCGCGGTCATAGCCGCCACCACCGCCGCCACCACCGCCGGAAAAGCCACCGCCACCGCCGCGGTCAAAGCCGCCGCGACCACCACCACCTCCGCCGCCACCGCCTTCACCGCGGCCGCCGAGCATCTGCATCTCGTTGGCGACGATCTCGGTGAAGAACTTCTCCACCCCGTCCTGGCCGGTGAACTTGTCGTAGCGGATCTCGCCCTCGACGTAGACCTGCGAGCCCTTGCGCAGGTATTCAGCCGCAATCTCGCCGAGCTTGCCGAAGAAGGTCACCCGGTGCCACTGGGTCTGTTCCTGGTTGTTGCCGTCGCGGTCCTTGCGCACGCTGGTGGTGGCCAGGCTGATCTTGGTGATCGCCATGCCCCCCTGGGTGTAGCGGACCTCCGGGTCGTTGCCGAGATTACCGACGAGGATCGCCTTGTTGATGCCACGGGCCATGAATCGTTTCCTTGCAGATGTGGCCGGCGCAGGGCGCGCGGCCGATGGGTTCGGGGACCATTGGATCATACCGGCTCCGGGCCAGTCACCCGCCCTGCGCCCGCCCCGGGGTCAGACTCCACCGCGCTGAGGCGTCGGGCATCCCTGCGCCCCGTATAATCCCCGCTCCCCCGGTTTGTGCATATCCATGGCCCAGGCAAATACCACCCCCGCCCCCGACCTCGCCGCCATCCAGGCATTCTCCGCCGCCGACATGGCCGGCATCGATGCCCTGATCCGGCACCGCCTGGCGTCCGATGTGGTCCTGATCAACCAGGTGGCCGAACACATCATCTCCGCTGGCGGCAAGCGCCTGCGGCCGATGCTGGTGGCCCTGGCCGGGCGCGCCTGCGGCGGCCACGGCGCCGAGCACCACCAGCTGGCGGCGATCATCGAATTCATCCACACCTCCACCCTGCTGCACGACGACGTGATCGACGAGTCGGACCTGCGCCGCGGGCGCAGCACCGCCAACGCGATCTGGGGCAACGCCGCCAGCGTGCTGGTTGGCGACTTCCTGTACTCGCGCAGCTTCCAGCTGATGGTGGAACTGGACCGCATGGAGGTGATGCGGATCCTGGCCGATGCCACCAACCGCATCGCCGAGGGCGAGGTGCTGCAGCTGCTGCACGTGCGCAACCCGGACGTGGACGAGGCTGCCTACCTGCAGGTGATCGAGCGCAAGACCGCGGTGCTGTTCGCCGCCGGCACCCGTCTGGGCGCGCTGGCCTCCGGCGCCGATGAGGCGGTGCAGCAGCGCCTGCACGATTACGGCCTGCAGCTGGGCTACGCGTTCCAGATCGCCGACGACATGCTCGACTATTCGGCCGAGGGCGCCGCGCTGGGCAAGAACCTGGGCGACGACCTGGCCGAGGGCAAGGCCACCCTGCCGCTGATCCACGCCATGGCCCATGCCGATGCCCCGGTACGCGAGCGGCTGCGGGCAATCGTGGAAGCCGGCGATGCCGGCGCGATGGACGAGGTCATGGCCGCCATCCACGCCTGCGGCAGCCTGGAATACAGCCACCGCCGCGCGGTGGAATACGCTGAAGCAGCAGAAGCCGCCCTCGACGGCCTGCCCGAGAGTGAAGCCGTCGCCGCCCTGCGCGGCCTGGCCCGCTACGCGGTCGAACGCGGATATTGATCCAGCGGTCGTCGGGGACGTAGCCCCGACCTGCGGGGCACACGGTTACACGGTGCCGACATGCGATATCCGCTTACCGCCGCCGTCGGGGACACGCGGTTACGCGGTGCCGACATGCGAAATCCAGCTGCGGTAGGTCGGGGCTACGCCCCCGACGTGCCTTCCGGACCCTCACGCGGCCGGCCTGATCAAGCGATGCCGAGACCGGGAATCGCGGTGATGGCATCAGGGTTGAAGCCGGCAAGTTCGGCGAAGTGCCGGCCGCGCCAGGTGTAATCGCGGTACGGCCCGAAGCTCGGCGCACCCGGCGACATCAGCACCACGCCACCCTCGCCTGCGCTCCCGCGCTCGCCAATACCTCCGGCCAGCAGCCCGCGCGCCGTTTCCACCGCACCCGGCAGATCGGACGCAGCGGCAAGCCGCATGCCGGTCCGCGCGGCGACAGGTTCCAGCAGGGCGTGGATACGCGGACCGTTGGCCCCCATCGTCACCACTGCATGCGGCGGCGCAGACGCGATGGACTCCGCGAACCCGCTCCAATCCAGCCCGCGGTCATGGCCGCCTAGCAGGATCGCCACGCGCGCATCGCGATACACCTCCAGCGCGGCCAGACTCGCCGCCGGGGTGGTACTGATTGAATCATTGACCCAGGCGATCCCGTCACGCTGTCCCAGCGGCTGCAGGCGATGCGGCAGCGGCATGAAGCTGCCCGCCTGTGTCGCCAGCGGCACCGGATCCAGGTCGAACGCCTCGATCGCGGCCAGCGCCGCGCACAGGTTCTCCCGGTTGTGGCGGCCCGGCAGCGGCAGGTCGCCGGCATCCAGCACCGCCTCGTCGCCGCGATGGATCGCCCGCCCGCGCAGGTGCCAGCCGGACTCGCAGTTGAACCAGCTCACCCGGCTGTCGGGCAGCTCCAGCCCGGCCAGGCGCGGATCGGCGGCGTTGAGCACCGCCCGCTGCGGCCGCGCGCGGGTCAGCAGGGCCAGCTTGTCATCCACGTAGCGGGCTTCGCTGCCGTGCCAGTCCAGGTGCTCGGGGAACACGTTGGTCACCACCGCCACCTCCGGGCGCACGCCCGAAGCGGCCACGTCGCCGGTCTGGAAACTCGACAGCTCCAGCACCCAGGCCTGCGCCTGGCCATGCAGGAGCTCCAGCAGCGGCATGCCGATATTGCCAGCCAGCGCCGTCCGCAGCCCGCCAGCGCGCAACAGATGGGCCAACAGCGCGCTGGTGGTGCTCTTGCCCTTGGTGCCGGTGACACAGATCGTGCGCGCATCCGGCCGCGCCGCGAACCACAGCGCCGTGCCGCCGACAAAGCGCGTGCCCCGGGCCTGCGCTTCCAGCAGCTCGGGCCGGTAGGCGCTGATGCCGGGAGACTTCACCACCAGGTCGAACGCGGCCAGACGCTCGGCCGTCACCCCGGTTTCCACCGCCAGCCCCGGTCCGCCAGCCGCACGCGCCTGCGCCTCTTCGGCAGGCGTGCAGAACAGGGTCAGTGCCTGCGGGCCGTGCGGCAGTTCGCGCAGCGCCGCATGGGCCGCCTGGCCCTCGCGACCCCAGCCCCACAGGGCCACGCGCCGGCCGGCCAGCCGGTCAATCGCCGGCGGCGAAGCGTTCACGCAGCTGCTCCCACAGCGGGGCCGGAACCCGGTGCTCAGTGGCCGGCACCAGCAGCGGTGCAATGGCCGGCACATCGCCCTGCAGCTGCGGCGCGATCACCCGGGCGAAACGTTTCACCACCGCGTCCTCGCGCCACTCGGGGCGCGCCGCCAACGCGGCCATGGCCGCCCGCGATTCGCGCGCTTCGCCCACGCACTCGAACGGCTTGTGGTCACGGAACTCCATCAGCGCGTCGTAGCCCGGAATCTGTTCCTCGTCATCGAGCAGGTTGCGGCCGAAGATCGCCACCAGCCGCGGCTTGGGCATGAACGGCGCCAGCGCCAGGAACACGAAATGGCACTTCGGGCACACGCCGCACCAGCGGTTCACCGGGCGCTCGCCAAGCAGGTGGAAGTTGCGGTTACAGCTGGAAAAATGCGCGTCGTAGCGGCTGGACTGGGCGAACTGCCGCGCCACCGCCAGCTCGCTCAGCGGGCGCAGCAGCGAGTAGTAATGCAGGTCCGCAGCCACGTTGGCCTGCAGGTGCGCACCGAACGCACGCTCGAACGCCCAGCCCTTGGACCACTGGTGGTTCACCTCGCCCGTGCCTTCAATCAGGCTGCCGTAGCTGGCCGAGCGCTCATTGGAAAACACCACCTGGTCCACGCCCAGCACCACCGCGGCGAAGGCAAGGATGGCGGAATTGATCGCGGTCACCGGAATGTGCCCGTTCCAGGCGCCCATGCGGTTGTATTCGAACAGCTCCGGCGCCAGCTGGCGGCCGATATTGAGCGTGTCCAACCCGGTATGCGCGGCGCAGGCGCGGATCAGCTGCGAGCCGCCAATCCACGACACGGTCTGCTCCACGTCCAGCGCGCGCAGGGCCTCGATCGAGACCAGCGAATCCTTGCCGCCGCCAATCGCCACCAGCGCATGCCGGCGCAGGCCCAGCGTCGGAGCCGCGGGTGTCTGGCCATCCGCATGCGGGAAGCGGATGCGCCCGTGGAGGTCCAGCCCGTTGCGATAGGCGAACTCGCCCAGCCCGTGCAGGTACACCTCGTCCATCAGCGCCGCGGTGGCGGCGTCGATGGCATAGGTATCGATGCGGATCTCCCCCGGCACCGCCGCTTTGTAATAGCTCACCCCGGCGATCAGGTGCAGCAGGCGCAGGGCCTGCTCCGCCGCCGCGGCACGCCCGCCATCCAGCGCGAACGGCGCTCCGGGCAGGGTCACTTTTTCAATCAGCTCGGGGCCGTCATCGAACGCATAGACCAGCTCGGCCAGGCCGGTGGCCGGATCGAAGCCGCAGCGCACGAAGCGGAACGTGCTCACCCCATCACGCGAGAACTCCACCGCGCTCACTCCATGATCTCCACGCGCGGCAGCGCGCGCAGGTTGTAGGTATTGGACATCACCACGCCATAGGCGCCGGTGTCGGCCACCAGCAGCACATCGCCGGGCGCGGTGGCCGCGGGCAGCGGGCGGCCGGTGCCGAGCACGTCACCGGTTTCGCAGATCGGGCCGACCACGTCGAAATCGAGCAGTTCGACATCATCGATGCGGCTGAGGTTGTGGATGTCGTGCCAGGCCTCGTACAGGGCCGGGCGCATCAGCGCGTTCATGCCGGCATCGCCGCCCACGCGGCGCACGCCGTGCTTTTCCACCACCTGGGTGGTGGTCAGCAGCAGCACGCCGCATTCGGCCACCAGGTATCGGCCCGGCTCGATCGCGATGCGGTAGCCCGGATAGGCCGCCTTGACCTCGGCGATGCCCGCGCTCCAGGCATCCAGGTCGAACGGTTCATCCTCGACCCGGTACGGGATCGGCAGTCCGCCGCCGATATCGATCGTGTCGATGCTGCCGATGCGGTTGGCAATGCCGCCCAGCTCATCGCATACCGAGCGCCAGTGTTCAGGCGTATCCACGCCGCTGCCCAGGTGTGCATGCAGGCCGTCGATGCGGATCTCCAGCGCGCGCGCGGCGGCGAGGAATTCATCGATGCGCGCCACCGGCAGCCCGAACTTGGACGCCACGCCGCCGGTCTTGACCTTGGCGTGGTGGCCTTCGCCGCGGCCCAGGTCCACCCGCAGCCACAGCTTGCGACCGCGAAATACCTCCGGCCAGCGCCGCAGCGCTTCCACATTGTCCAGGGTCACGATCGCGCCCAGCTCGAACGCGGCCGCGTATTCGTCGATCGGCGCGAAGCTGGGGGTGAACAGCAGCCGGCCGTGCTCCAGCCCCGGCACCGCGTCGCGGGCGTGACGCAGCTCGGCCAGCGACACGCATTCCAGGCCGAAGCCCTCTTCCGCCAGCACCTCGAGGATCGCCGGATGGGGATTGGCCTTGATCGCGTAGAAGCGCCGGTCCACCGGCTCCATCGCCGCCAGCGCGCGGGCCCGGGCACGCACCGTGGGCAGGTGATGCACGTAGGCCGGCGTGCCTTCCGCGGCCAGCGCCAGCAGGCGTTCGCGCTCGCCCTGCCACCACGGCGTGCCGCGCACCCGCGCGGTGCCCGACAGCTCGTTCCAGCGCGGACCGAACACGCCCTGCTCGTGCGCCGGCATGGCGCCGCTGGCGATCAGCTGGGCATGCAGCGTGGCGAGGATGCCGTCCGCGTCGGCCTCGTCGATCACGAAGGTCAGGTTGAGGTCGTTGGAAGACTGCGAAATCAGGTGCACGCGCTCCTGGCCGAAGGTGGCCCAGATATCGGAGAGCTTGTGCAGCAGCGAGCGCATGCCGCGCCCGACCAGGGTGATCGAAGCGCAGGGCGCGATCACCTTGACCCGGCAGCAGCGGGCCAGGTCTTCGGACAGGCGCGCCAGCACGTCGGTGCTGACCAGGTTCTCGCTGGAATCCAGCGACACGGTGACGTTGGTTTCCGACGAGCCGATCAGGTCCACCGACAGCCCGTGCACGCGGAAGATCTCGAACACGTCGGCCAGGAAGCCGACCTGCTGCCACATGCCCACGGTTTCCATCGACACCAGCACGATGCCGCCGCGGCGGCTGATCGCCTTGACCCCGGGCACGCTGCCGGCGCCGTCATCGATCACCGTGCCGGGCAGGTCCGGGCGCGCGGTATCCAGGATCGCCAGTGGCACGCCCGCCTCGCGACACGGCCCCAGCGCGCGCGGATGCAGCACACGCGCCCCGGTGGTGGTGATTTCCTGGGCCTCGGCATAGTCCAGCCGCTGCAGCAGGCGCGCGTCGGGCACTTCCCGCGGATTGGCGCTGAACATGCCGGGCACGTCGGTCCAGATTTCCACCCGCTCCGCCCGCAGCCGGCCGCCAAACAGCGCCGCCGAGGTATCCGAGCCGCTGCGTCCAAACAGGGCGGTGCCGCCGTCGTCGTGGCGGGCAATGAAACCCTGGGTCAGCAGGAAGGGCGCTGCGGACTGGGCGGCGAAGCGCTGGCGCCAGGCATCATCCGCCTCGCGCCGGCCGGTGGCGGCCATGCGCGTCGTCCATTCGCCCTGGTTGGGCAGCTTGAGGGCATCGAGCCAGTCACGCGCATCCAGCCAGCCGAAATCCAGCCCCTGCGTGCGCAGGTAGGCGGCGCCCAGCGTGGAAGACAGCAGTTCGCCCTGGGCCAGCACCTCCGCCTGCCAGTCCAGCGGACGCTCCGCGGCGCGGTTGTCTTCGGCCAATGCCCGCAGCGCGGCGAAGCGTTCGCCCAGCACCTGGTCCGCATCCAGCCCCAGCTCGCGGGCGAAATCGGCGTGCAGCTGCGCCAGCTGCCCGAACCCCTGCTGCGCATCCACGGCGCCATCGGCGATGTCCTGCAGCGCATTGGTGACCCCGGCCAGCGCCGACACCACCACCAGCGCGCGCGCCTGGCAGCGCTGCGCGCGCTCGGCGGCAAGGCGCCCGATGGTGTCCCAGCGCTCGCGTTTGGAAACGCTGGTGCCGCCAAATTTGAGGACGATCCAGCGGCTCTTGTTCGGGTCAATGGGGGACATCGGGGTTGAGGCCTCTTCCAACCGCCCGGTGCGGGCACGCGAAGCCGCTCATTGTAGAGCGGCTGCGGCCCGGCGTGATCACCGCTCCGCCGCGGGCCCGGGCAACGGGCCGAGCACCTGCTCCACGTCCACCAGATCCACGCCCGGCATCCTCCCGAACTGGTCATCGAACCAGGGCTTGTGGCTGGCACCGACGATCGACAGCACCCGCGCCCCGGGCCGGTCGGCGAACGCGGCGCGGATATTGGCGACCATACGCAGGTTGCGCGTTTCCCAGGCAGCGACGTACATCTGGCCCCAGGGCTGGGATGGCGCATGGGCCAGGGCGGAACCGAAGTCGGACTCAGCCACCGCCTGGCGAACGGCCGGCAGATTGACGTACCGGTACAGCCCCATCATGTCGCCCGAACCGGCCAGCGCAGCCGAGCGGCCGACGATCGGGTCCCTCGTCTCCGATGCCGTCTGCCAGGCCGCGTACAGCGCCTGGCCGTAGGCTTCCACCTGATCGTCCGGAATGTCCAGATTGCTGCCGGTGTGGTCATCGGTGGGATGCACCCGCGCCAGACCAAGCCTGGCCGCCAGCCGGGCACCGATCTGATAGCTCTCGCCAGGGTGCGACTCGCGCTGGCGCAGCAGGCTGGCCAGCGTATCGTCCAGACCGTCGCCCGCGCGCCGCTCGTGTTCCGGCAGCTGCAGCCACTGCACCACGGCCGAGTCCGGCTCACCGGCTGCCAGGAACAGCGAGGCCAGCCGCCTGCGCTGGCCTGGCGTGGGCGCCTCCGGCCAGTCGTCGAGCATCGCGTTGACGCTGGCAATGGCGGCCGGCACATCCAGGCCGGTCGCCGCGCGGGCCGCTGTGGTGTCAAAGCAGAACCGGTCCACGCCCTCCTGCGAAAACACCTCCGGATGCCGGCGGTACAGATCGCACTCCATGCCCGACAGCGACTCCACCGTAATCACGTCCGGCTCAAACGCCTCGAGCCGCTCCAGCACGGGGTCGAGCACCGCGGGATCGAAGTTCCCGTTGAAATGCTCGGCCAGATGCACTGACCCCAGGACCAGCACCTGGTCGCGCGGCCCGGCCATCCCGCGATCCAGCCCGGACAGGTCCACCCGGTTCTGCGCCTGTGTGCCCGCCATTCCCACGGCGAGCAGCGCCAGGCCCAGCATTGCCGATCGAATCCGCATGCTGCCTCCACTGGGTTTTGCCAGTGGACAACCTATTCCATTCGCGCCCGGTGACGCCTGTGCCATCCGCCCCCGAACGATCGGCAGGGTCGCGGCCGCTTACTCCGCCTCGTAAACGGCCTCGCCGTCCACCCAGGTCGAGCGCACCGTCAGCGCGTCCAGCTGCGCGGCCGGCACCTGCAGCGGGTCCTCGGCCAGCACCACGAAGTCGGCGCGCAGGCCCGGGGCCAGGCGGCCGGTCTCGTCCTCGCTGCGGGTGGCCCGGGCCGATCCGGCGGTGAAGCCGGACAGGGCCTCTTCGGCGCTTAGCACCTGGTCGGGCAGCCATCCGCCGGGCGGCTGCCCGTCGCGATCCTGGCGCGTCACCGCTGCGTACAGCCCCAGCCGCGGATCCGCCGATTCCACCGGGAAGTCGGAGCCCAGCGCCAGGTGCCCGCCTGCATCCAGAAACCGGCGCCACGCGTAGGCACCGGCCAGGCGCTCCTCGCCCACCCGGTCACCGGCCCAGGGCATGTCCGAGGTGGCGTGGGTGGGCTGCATGGAGGCGATCACCCCCATTTCCGCGAAGCGCGGAATGTCCTCGACTGCCACGATCTGCGCATGTTCAACGCGCCAGCGATGATCGGAATCCACCGCATCGCCCAGCACTTGCGCGTAGGTATCGAGCACCGTGCGGTTGCCGCGATCACCGATGGCGTGGGTGGTCACCTGCACCCCGCATTCGTGGGCGCGGCGGACGATGCCTTCGTAGGCTTCGGGCGCGTAGGCCAGCAGGCCGTGGTTGCCCGGCTCATCGGCGTACTCCTCCAGCAGGGCGGCTCCGCGGCTGCCGAGGGCGCCATCGATGAACAGCTTGACCCCGTGCATGCGCAGGCGACCGCCATCGTGGTTGTACAGACCATTGGCGCACAGGTCGGCCAGCGCATCGCCATCGCCCGCCGCGTAGGCAGCGATCCGCAGCGGCAGACGCCCTTCGTCGGCAAAGCGCTGGAACAGGGCAAGATCGGCGCGCGAGACGCCCATGTCGTGCACGCCGGTCAGACCCACCGCCACGGCAGCGGCCAGCGCGCGCTCCAGTGCCTGCTCGCGCAGCGCTTCGTCCTGCTCGGGGATGACGCGCTCAACCAGCCGGCGCGCGCCGCCGCCTACGAAGACCCCGGTAGCCGCGTCGCCATCACGGACGATCCGGCTGCCCTGCGGCTGCCAGTCACCGGCCAGCGATTGCGCACCCTCGGCCGCCTCGGCGCGCCGCATTGCTTCGGAATTGCCCCAGCCGGCATGGCCATCCACCCGCACCAGCCATACCGGGCGATCGGGGAAGGCTTCGTCCAGATCGGCAGCGGTCGGGAACTCGCGCTCCGGCCACAGGTTCTGGTCCCAGCCCCGGCCCAGCACCCAGCTGTCACCGGGCAGGTCGCGGGCATAGTCCTGCAGCCGGGCAACCACTTCCTGCCGGCTCTGCGCACCCGCCAGGTCGGCCCACATCAGGGAGAAGCCGAAGTTCAGCAGGTGGCCGTGGGCATCGATCAGCCCTGGCACCACCGTGGCGCCGCCCATGTCCAGCACTTCAGCCGCGGGCCACTGCTGCCGCAGTTCGTCGGCACTGCCGATGGCCAGGATCCTGCCATCCGTATCCCAGGCCATGGCCTCGGCGACGGGCCGGTCCGGATCGGAGGTGTGGATGCGCTCTGCGGTAAGCAGGCGCACGCCCTCTTCCGCAGTGTGGACAGCCCCGGTGCGATCACAGCCCTGCAGCAGCAGGCCGGCAAGCACCAGCGGAAGCAGACGACGCATACAGATACTCCTCCCCGGAATCGGCGGTCACTATGCATGTCGTCCCGCGGAGCCGCAAACGCAGCCGTGCCAGCTCACGCGCCCTCCCGCCCGGCTCCCGCTCAACCGCCAAGCTCCGCCTCCAGCGTGATCGGCACCGCGCTCAGCGCACGCGAGACCGGACAGTTCTGCTTGGCGTCATCGGCGATCGCCCGGAATTGCGCCTCTTCGATGCCCGGTACCACGGCCCTGGTGAACAGCCGGATGGCGCTCAACGATGGCCCGCCCTCGGTAGACAGATCCACCTCGGCCCGGCTGTCGACCGAATCGGCCGGATGTCCCGCTTCAGCCAGCGCATTGGCCAGGGCCATGGTGAAACAGCCGGCATGCGCCGCGGCGATCAGCTCCTCCGGATTGGTGCCCTTGCCGTCGGCGAAGCGGCTGTTGAAGCCGTAGGGCGTGTCCTGCATCAGTCCACTGGTGGGCGTGCTGATGCTGCCCCGGCCTGATTTCAGATCGCCTTCCCAGCGTGCGGTGGCCTTGCGTGAAATACCCATGAGCGTGCTCCGTTGAGAGGAACGCAGAGCCTATGGCCCGGCCCGTTACGCGCGCGTGGCTGCCGGCCACCGACCCCGGGAAAGGCACCCCGGACACGCCGGATGCATGAAAAAGCACTGTTTTTTGCAGTTTTCTATTGGCCTCGGCCTTTTCTTGTCCTACATTCCAACTGCCGACGCTGATCGGCCTGATCACTCCACCTCCATACGGAACAGGAAACATGGCGAAGAAAGCAGTGAAGAAGGCGGCCACGAAGGCCGCTGCGAAGAAAGCACCCGCCAAGGCCGCAGCTCCCAAGGCAATCAAGGAGCCGCTGACCAAGGCTGGTCTGATTTCCCACCTCGCCGAGAGCACGGGCCTGGCTGCCAAGGAAGTGCGCGCTGTTCTCTCCGCCCTGGATGACACCATCGCCGGTTCGCTGAGCAAGCGCGGCGTCGGCTCGTTCACCCTGCCCGGCATGCTGAAGATCACCTCGGTCAAGGTGCCGGCCAAGCCGAAGCGCAAGGGCATCAACCCGTTCACCAAGGAAGAGCAGGTGTTTGCCGCCAAGCCCGCCTCGGTGAAGGTCAAGGTGCGCGCGCTGAAGAAGCTGAAAGACGCGGCTTCCTGATTGATCCGCTCCGGGGTCCTGCGCCCCGCGAAGCTGAAAGGCCGGCCCCATGGGAGCCGGCCTTTTTCATGGACCTGCTCTCCCGAGGCAATCTCGCCCCCACGCCACATTCATTGCCCCTGTCCCAGAGTGCAGGCAATGCAGGAAGGATCGCCTCACACTCCCCCACCGACCCGCAGGGACTATGCACCTGCCGCCCGGACCCTCATCACGTGGGCCGTGCTGCTGGTGGCCGCGGCCTATCTGGCCGGCTGGGCATGGCAGCAACCGTTCATGGCCAAACCGCGCATGAGCTGGCAGCTGGCCCGCATGCCTCCTCCCGACACCCTCTCCATGCCCGTGCGCGACGTGCAGGCCGCGCGCATCGCCGACACCTTTGGCGCCCCGCGCGGCGCAGACCGCCAGCATGAAGGCGTCGACATCTTCGCCCCGCGCGGCACCGATGTGCTCAGCGCCACGCCCGGCATCGTCACCGCCATCCGCGACACCGGGCTGGGCGGTCGCCAGGTGTGGGTTCTTGGTCCCGCCCGCCAGCGCCACTACTACGCCCACCTAGACGACTGGGCCCCCGGACTTGCAGCGGGAGACCTGGTGATGCCCGGCAGCCTGCTGGGCAGCGTTGGCGATACCGGCAACGCACGCGGCACGCCGCCCCACCTGCACTATGGCGTCTATGGTGCTGATGGCGCGTACGATCCGCTGCCGCTGCTGCTGGCCGCCGCCGCCCGGCTGGAGCCGCCGGACGCCACGCGTTAGCATCAGCCAGCAGCAACGGCCAGGCAGGGATTTCGATGGGCAAGCGGTTCTGGATCTGCAGCGCACTGGTCGGCATGGCCGCGCTGGTACTTGGCCTCGTGGTGCACGGTCTGCTGCTGCGCGGCGACTACGTGGCCCACGCCGCGCTGTATCGCAGCCAGGCCGAGGCCAGCGCCCGGTTCGGCTGGATCCTGGTGGCCTACGGGCTTATCGGCCTGTCGATGACCTGGCTCTACTACCGCCTCCACCACAGCGATGAAGTCCAGCTGCGCCAGGGGCTGGGATTCGGTATCGCCATCGGTCTGGTGTCGTTCGTGCCCTGGCACCTGCTGGTGCACGTG
>DXCY01000035.1 GCA_019115725.1 Candidatus Luteimonas excrementigallinarum | reverse complement strand
GGCGATCGAGTAACCGCCGGTGATCACCGCCTGCGAGGCGATCACCGTGGCCGCGGTGGCGAGCACGATCATCGGGTAACGGCCCCATTCCGGCACCCCGTGGTAGAACGGGTTGGCGGCCGCCGAGGGGTCCTCGAGCACCAGCGCGCCCTGGCCCAGGTAGTTGAGCATCAGCGACGGCAGCACCACGCAGTACCAGGCGTAGCGCACAGGCCGCGGGCCGAAGTGGCCCATGTCGGTGTAGATCGCTTCCCCGCCGGTCACCGCCAGCACCACCGCGCCGAGGATGAAGATGCCGCCCCAGGCGTGGTCGATGAAGAAGCGCGCCGCCCACGCCGGGTTAATCGCATGCAGCACCTCGGGGTCGTGCAGGATGTTGGCCAGGCCCAGCGTCGCCAGCACCAGGAACCAGAGGATGGTGATCGGGCCGAACACTCGGCCGACCTTCTCGGTCCCGAAGCGCTGGGTGGCGAACAGCACCACCAGCACCGCCAGCGCGATCGGCAGCACCCAGTGGCTCAGCTCCGGCGCCGCCACCTCCAGGCCTTCGACCGCCGCCAGCACCGACACCGCAGGCGTCAGCACCCCGTCGCCGAAAAACAGCGCCGCCCCGAGGATGCCGAAGATGCCCACCCACCACGCCGAGCGCGACCCATCGGGCAGGCTGCGCTGGGCCAGCGCCATCAGCGCCATGATGCCGCCCTCGCCCTCGTTGTCGGCGCGGGTGATGATGGTGACGTACTTGACCGAGACCACCAGCACCAGCGACCAGAACACCAGCGACAGCAGGCCGAGCACGGTGTCGTGGTCGGCCACCAGGCCGTAGTGCGGGGAGAACGCCTCGCGGATCGCGTACAGCGGGCTGGTGCCGATATCGCCGAACACCACGCCGAGCGCCCCGATGGTCAGGCCGAAAAGCCCGATCGGCTGGTGTCCTTCCCGGGTACCGCCTGCGGAGCGTGGTGCGGCCATGTCGAAGTCCTGGACGCGGGCAGGTGCGTCAGCGCAGTGCGGACTGTAACGCCTTGCGGATGATGGTTTCGGCGGGATCGCCCTCGCCCGCTGCGGCGCGGGCCATTTTCTGTGCCTCGGCCGGGCGGTAGCCCAGCTGCTGCAGGGCCACGACGGCCTCGGCCATCGGGTCGGATGGCACGCTGCCGGACGCCGCTGCCGGCAGCGCCCCCGCCAGGTCCGCGGCACGGTCACGCAGTTCCACGACGATGCGTTCGGCGGTCTTCTTGCCGATGCCGGGGATGCGGCACAGGGCGGTGATATCTCCGGCCTGCACCATCAGCGCAAACTCGCCCACCGAGGCGCCGGACAGGATCGCCAGGGCAATCCTGGCGCCGATCCCGCTGACCTTCTGCACGTCACGGAACATGCGCCGTTCGGCCTCGGTGAGGAAACCGTACAGCGATACCGTGTCGTCCTTGTGCGCATAGTGGGTGAACAGCGCCACCTCGCGGCCCAGCTCGGGCAGCTCGTAGAAGGTGCTCATCGGCGCTTCCAGCTCGTAACCCACGCCGCCCACGTCCACCACCAGCCACGGCGGCTGCTTGTGGATCAGGATGCCTTTCAACCGTCCGATCATTACCCTGTTTCTCCGTTACTTGCGCGCCCAGGCCTGGCGCGTCCCGACGCCCAGGCGACGGGCGCTGGCCCGTACGTGGGCATGGGTGATGGCGGCAGCCAGGGCATCGGCGGCGTCGGCCTGCAGTTTGCCGTGCAGGCTCAGCAGCAGGCCCACCATGTGCTGCACCTGGGCCTTCTCGGCGCCGCCGCGACCGACCACCGCCAGCTTGATTTCAGTGGCCGCGTATTCGTGCACCGGCAGGTCGCGCAGCACCGCCGCGCAGATCGCCGCGCCGCGGGCCTGGCCCAGCTTCAGCGCCGAATCCGGATTGCGGGCCATGAACACCTGCTCGATCACCACCTCGTCCGGCCGGTGCTCGTCGATCAGCCCGCCCAGCCCGTCCAGCAGCAGGCGCAGCCGCCCGGGGAAATCGGGCGCCGACAGCAGCACCAGCGGACCGCTGTAGACATGGGCCATGCGCCCGCCCGCATCCACGTCGATGATGCCCACGCCGGTCCGCTGGGAGCCGGGGTCGATGCCGAGGATGCGGGTCATATCAGCTCTGTGCGCCGCCCTCAGGCGTAGGCGTCCTCGCCCAGTTCGGCGTTGGAATAGACCGCCTGCACATCGTCGATGTCCTCCAGCCAGTCCAGCAGTTTGACCACCTGCTGGCCGGTCTCGCCGTCCACCGCCACGTCGTTGTCGGCCCGCCAGGTGACCTCAGCCTGCGCCGGCTCGCAGCCGGCGGCGACCATGGCGTCGCGCACCGCGGCAAAGCTCTCCGGATCGGTCAGCACGTCGATCGAGCCGTCCTCGGGGTAGGTGACGATATCGTCGGCACCGGCCTCGATCGCCGCCTCGGTGATGGCATCCTCGTCCGAGCCCGGCGCGAAGCTCAGCACCCCCAGCTTGCGGAACATGAAGGCCACCGAGCCATCGGTGCCCAGGTTGCCACCGAACTTGCTGAAGGCGTGGCGCACGTCGGCCACGGTGCGCACGTGGTTGTCGGTCAGGCAGTCGACGATCACCGCCACCCCGCCGGGCGCATAGCCCTCGTAGCGGATTTCCTCGTAGTTCACGCCCTCCAGCTCGCCGGTGGCCTTCTTGATCGCGCGCTCGACCACATCGCGGGTCATGTTGGCGCCGAAGGCCTTGTCCATCGCCGAACGCAGGCGCGGGTTCTGGGCAGGGTCGCCGCCGCTGGCGCGCGCCGCCACGGAGATCTCACGGATGATCTTGGTGAAAATCTTGCCCCGCTTCGCGTCCTGCGCGTTTTTGCGGTGCTGGATGTTCGCCCATTTGGAATGTCCTGCCATCTTGCTCGCGGTCCGAAAAAAACATGAAGGGATACAGCGGATTATAGGCGCCAGACCCGGCCGACGCGCGCCGCGGAAGGCGCCTCGGCGGCGTCTGCTACAATGGCCGGCGCTTCGCAGCCTCGGTGTGCATTGAATTGCGCATGCTGCTCGAACGCCCAGCCGCTGGCACTGGTCCTTTTGACCGCAGCGCCTCTGGCGGCAGCCGCCGCCCTGCTCTCCGGCATTCCCTGCATGCCGCGTAACGCAGCCAGTCCGGCCGGTTGTATCCGGCTGCAGCAAAAAAACCCGGCAGATCCACCCGGCCCGAGTGGCCCCCAACCCGGCGGATGCATCCCGCGCGGACGGCTGTTGTTTTGCCTGCCCCTGCGCCTGGCGTCCGCCAAAGGACCGTCCATCACTCCATGCAACAGACAGGAATCCACCAGCTCAGCTCCGGAACCGCCCTGCTCCTCCTGATCGGCTTCTACGCCATCACCTTCCTCATGTCGCTGACGATCATCCGCAAGAAGGAGAACGTCGACGCTTACATGGTCTCCAACAGCGCGATCGGCTTCGGCATGGCCGCAGCCAGCATGATGGCCACCTGGATCTGGGCCGCGTCGTTCTTCGCCAGCGCGACTTCCGGCTATCGCTACGGCATCTCCGGGCCGATCCATTACGGCCTGTGGGGCGCACTGATGATCCTCTTCATCTACCCCTTCGGCCGCCGCTTCCGCGAAGTGGCGCCGGATGCGCACACCCTCGCCGAGATCCTGCACGCCCGCCACGGCACCTCCAGCCAGATGGTGATGGCGATCTCCAACATCGTCGGCAGCTGCATCAGCCTGATGGTCAATTTCAGCGCTGCCGGCGCGCTGGTGGCGGTGCTCTCGCCGCTTTCATTCATCCACGGCGTGCTGATCGCCGGCGCCGGCGTGCTGGCCTACACCCTGTGGTCCGGCTTCCGCGCCTCGGTGATGACCGACTTCGCCCAGCTGGTGGCGATGGTGGTGGCCGCTGCGGTGCTGATCCCGATGGTGTATTTCAACGCCGGCGGCAGCTCGCTGCTCGAGCAGGGCATGGTGCACCTGACCTCCGAGCAGGCCAGTTTCTTCTCCCGCACGGCCTTCCTGGAGCAGGGCGCGCCCTATCTGGTGGCGGTGCTGGCCTACGCGATCGGCAACCAGACCATCGCCCAGCGCCTGTTCGCGGTGCGCCAGGACCTGATCAAACCCACCTTCATGATGGCCACCGTCGGCTACGGCGCGGTGGTGATCGGCCTGGGCATGCTGGGCATGCTGGCGCTGTTTGCCGGCATCACCCCGCTCGATGGCGACAGCAACAACCTGATCCCGCAGATGGCCTCGCAGTACCTGCCGCCCTTCGCGATAGGGATGTTCTTCATCCTGGTGGTAGGGTCGCTGTCCTCCACCGCCGACTCGGACCTGTCCGCGCTGTCGGCCATCGTGATGACCGACCTCTACGGCAAGAACCTGGCCCGCAAGCGCCCCGACCCCAAGCTGATGCTGCTGATCGGGCGCATCACCATGATCGTGGCCACGGTGCTCGGCATCATCTTCGCCAGCCTGCGCCTGGATATCCTCATCGTGCTGGTGTTCGTGGGCGCGCTGTGGGGAGCAATCGTGTTTCCGGTGATCGCCAGCTTCTACTGGGACCGGGTGAACAACCGCGCCTTCTCCTGGTCGGTTGCGGTCGCGGTCACCCTGTTCTGCCTGACGCGATTCGAACTGGTACCCCTTGACGGTGCGACCGGCTACCTGCTCGAAGCCATCGGCCTGGTTGGCGCCGGCGTGGTGACCGGGCTGATGGCATTTGGCTTCTTCGGCAAGCGCGCCGCGTTCACCGTGGGCGGGCTGACCATCATTGGCCTGTCGACGATCGTGTTCGGCGCCCTGCGCGAATACATTCCGCTGATCAGTGCCCTGGTGGCCTACGGTGCCAGCGCCATCGTGTGCACGGCGCTGAGTCTGCGCAATGACGAGCGCTTCGACTTCGCCCTGCTGGACCAGCGGGTGCGCAACTTCCAGAAAACCGCTTTCGACAAGGGCGCAACCCCCGAGGCTGCAGCGTCGATCGCCAATCAGAATGACCAAGGAGTCCGCGCATGAGCATTCCCCTGCTTTCCTTCTACATCCTCGTCTGGCCGGCCCTGGCGATCCTGGTGATGATCGTGCTGTGCGTGGCCCTGGTGCGTGACATCCGCGCTGCCCGCAAGGACGGCGACACGCTGGTATAACCGGCCACCCGGCCCGATGCGCTATGCACCGGGCCGGGAGTCGTCGAAGCGCCCCGCGCCGAGGAACTGCCCCGCCTGCGCCGCCACCTGCGCGGAAAGCAGCATGCCCATGTGGCTGGCATGGACCACCAGATGGTCCGCCAGTCCCGGACAGCGGGTTTCCTCCACTGCCACGGTGCCATCGTGCTCACCCTCGAAGCGGCCGAAGAAGCGGCCCAGCCCGTAGGGCGCATCGCCGGCGATCACCCCAACCTCAACCCGCTCCGGCCAGGCCGTGCAGCCCTCCAGGAGTACATCCCGGCTGCGGCCGAACCAGGCCGCTGACAGGCGATGCCTGGCCAGGCCCGCCGCCGCACCGCTGCCGCACAGGGGCGAGCCCAGGCACAGGACCCGCCCGACCGGCACGTCGGGATCGGCCTGCAACGCCCGCAGGGCCACCAGGCCGCCCAGACTGTGGCCGACGACATGGGCCGGATCGCCCACACGCAGACGCGCCAGCAGGCGCCGCGCCGCGCTATCCACGCCGCCGGTGATGCTGCGGTAACCGAGGATTTCCGGAACAAACCCCTGCGCACGCAGGCGCTTTGCCAAGGGCCGCATGGTGGCGCCCACCATCCAGATGCCATGCAGCAGGATGACGCGGCGGATGGAATCGGCAGGACGGGATGCGGGCATGGGCGGATCCTATCGAAAGGTGGCGCTGCTACCGGGCTGGGCGGCGGAAGATGAACTCCAGGTCGCGGGCCTCGCCGACTTCGAACAGGTATTCGCCCACCTTTTCGAAGCCCCAGCGCGCGTAGAAACGGTGCGCGCCCAGATTTTCCGACCAGGCGCCCAGCCACAGCGGCCGCGGCCCGTCGCGTAGCAGCCAGTCCATTGCCGCGTCCATCATCCGCGCACCGCGCCCGCCGCCCTGCCAGTCACCCAGCAGATAGAGGCGCTTGATTTCGCCATGCTCGCGCCGGGCCTCCGGATGCGGCAGTCCACAGGGGCCGGCGGCCATGTGCCCGACCGGCTCGCCATCCGCTTCCAGCAGCCATACGGCGTAATCCGGATGGGCCAGAATCACCCGCTGTTTGTCCACCGCGTAGGCGTCATCCAGGAAGGCTTGCAGGTCCTGCGGCCGGTAAAGATGGCCGAAGGTTTCGCTGAAGGTCCGCGCGGCGAGCGACGACAGCACCTGCGCGTCATCCACCGTCGCCCGTCGCAGCACCGCCTCCACGCAATCAGCTCCCGCTTTCGGTCGGCCGCATCTGGATACGCAGCTCCGCCAGCTGCTGATCGTCGATCGGCGAGGGCGCATCGGTCATCAGGCACTGCGCGCCGGTGGTCTTGGGGAAGGCAATCACGTCGCGGATCGACTCGGTACCGGCCAGCAGTGCCGCCATGCGGTCGATGCCGAAGGCGATCCCGGCATGCGGCGGGGCCCCGTACTTCAGCGCATCCAGCAGGAAGCCGAACTTGGCCTGCGCCTCTTCCGCGCCGATGCCCAGCAGTTCGAACACCGCCTTCTGCATCGCCGGGCGGTGGATACGCACCGATCCGCCACCGATCTCGTTGCCGTTCAGCACCAGGTCGTAGGCGCGCGAGACCGCGCTGGCGGCCTGGTCACGCAGCGCCGAGGCGTCGTCGATGGCCGGCGCGGTGAACGGGTGGTGCAGGGCCACGTAGCGGCCGGCTTCCCCGTCCCACTCGAACATCGGGAAGTCCACCACCCACAGCGGCTTCCAGCCGCCTTCCACCAGGCTGAACTCCTCACCGGCCTTCAGCCGCACCGCACCCATGAAGGCGCTGACCACCGGGTACTCACCGGCACCAAAGAACACCATGTCGCCGTTGTCGGCGCCCACGTGGGCCAGCAGCGCGCTGAACTGCGCCTCGTCGAAGAACTTCTGGATCGGCGACGACACCGCGCCGTCTTCGCCCACCTTCACATAGGCCAGGCCCTTGGCGCCGTACTTGGCCGCGTGCGCGGCGTAGCCGTCGATCTGCTTGCGCGACAGCGCCGCACCGCCGGGAATCCGCAGCGCGCACACGCGCCCGCCATCGGTGCCGGCCACGTCGGCGAACACCTTGAAGCCGCTGTCCTTCACCAGCTCCGCCACGTCCACCAGTTCCAGCGGGTTGCGCAGATCCGGCTTGTCCGAGCCGTAGCGGCGCATTGCTTCGGCCCAGGTCATGCGCGGGAACGGCTCGGCCAGTTCAACGCCGGCCACCTCGCGGAACACCTCGCGGATCATCGTTTCCACGGTGTCCTGCACGTGGCTCTCGTCCACCCAGGCGAATTCCATGTCCAACTGGGTGAACTCCAGCTGGCGATCGGCGCGCAGGGCTTCGTCGCGGAAGCAGCGCGCGATCTGGTAGTAGCGGTCGAAGCCCGACATCATCAGGATCTGCTTGAACAGCTGCGGGCTCTGCGGCAGGGCGTAGAACTCGCCCGGATGCTGGCGTGCGGGCACCAGGAAGTCGCGCGCGCCCTCGGGCGTGGCCCGGGTCAGGATCGGGGTCTCGATGTCCTGGAAATCGCGCGCGTCCAGCCAGTGGCGCAGCGCGCTCACCAGCTTCGTGCGCGTGCGCATGCGCCGCTGCATCTCCGGATGGCGCAGGTCGAGATAGCGGTACTTCAGGCGGATGTCCTCGCCCGGGTTCTCGTGATGGTGGAACGGCAGCGGGTCGGCCTTGTTCAGCACCTCGACCGCGGTGGCCACCACTTCTACCTGGCCGGTGCGGATCTTCGGGTTCACCGATTCGCGGCGGCGCACGGTACCGGTCACGCGCAGGCAGTCCTCGTAGCCCACGCCCGCGGCGGTGGCGATGACTTCGGCATTGCCGGCGGCATCCGACGGCTCGGCCACCACCTGGACGATGCCGTGGTGGTCACGCAGGTCGATGAAGCAGAGGCCGCCAAGATCGCGGGCCACATCGGCCCAGCCGCAAAGGGTGACGGTCTGGCCGATCAGGGATTCGTCGATCAGGCCGCAGAAATGGGTACGCATGAAAACTCCGGACAGGCCGCACGGGGACGCGGAAAGCCGGTTATTTTAGCGGGTTGGGGCCAGGGTTTAGAATGCGCCCATCGACACGCCCCACGCCCCGCCCCCGTCCACCCCCGCCCGGAGCACGATCGCCACCGTCAGAACGCTGGCCGCGCTGCTGACCGGCGTGGCCCTGTTGCTGATGGGCAGCGGCCTGCTCAGCACCCTGGTTGCGGTACGCGGTGGCCTGGAAGGCTACGACGACCAGACCCTGGGGCTGGTGATGTCGGCCTATTTCGGCGGATTTTTCCTCGGCACCTACGTGGCACCCGGGCTGATCCAGCGGATCGGCCATATCCGCGCCTTCGCCTTCTACGCGGGGCTGTGCGCGGCGATGGTGCTGCTGCACCCGATCTTCCTTTCGCCCTGGGCGTGGGGACTGCTGCGTCTGGGCACCGGGATTGCACTGGTGGGCCTGTACACCGTGATCGAGAGCTGGCTCAACGTGCAGGCACCGCCGGAACAGCGCAGCCAGATCTTCGCGATCTACATGGCGGTGAACCTGCTGGCGCTGGCCGCGGGGCAGTGGCTGCTCGGCCTGGCCTCAACGGCCGGGTTCGTGCTGTTCAACCTGGTGGCCATCCTGATCTGCATGGCGGCGCTGCCGGTCACCGCCAGCCGCATGGTGCAGCCGGAACTGCCCGAGGTACCGCGGCTGGCGTTGAGCAAGCTGATGAAAGTGGCCCCGGCGGCCACGCTGGGCGCGCTGCTGGCGGGACTGGCCGTGGGCAGCTTCTGGGGCCTGGGCGCGGTGTTTGCCACCCGACTGGGTCTGGAACTGAGCGGCGTGGCCCTGCTGGTCAGCGCCACCATTCTCGGCGGCGCGGCGCTGCAGTGGCCGATCGGCCGGCTGTCCGACGGCACCGACCGCCGCACCACGCTGGTACTGGTCTGCCTGCTGGCCGCCATCGCCGCACTGGGGATGATGCTGCCGCCGGGACAGTCCGGATGGCCGCTGTTCGCGCTGTCATTCCTCTTCGGCGGCCTGGCGTTCGCGATCTACCCGATCTGCATGGCCCATCTGCTTGATCACCTGACCCCGGAAAAGACCCTGGCCGCGGGCAGCAGCCTGCTGCTGCTCAACGGCGTGGGCTCGGCGCTGGGCCCGGCCCTGGCGGGCGCGGCCATGACCCGCTGGGGTGCGGAGGCCCTGCCCGCCTTCTACGCGGCCACGCTGACCCTGGCCGCGCTGGTGGCCGGCGCGCGCAGGGTGTTCCGTCCGCGCGAAAACGATACGCCGTCCGAGTTCCACCTGATGCTGCGCACCACGCCTTCGGCCATCGAGCTGCTGCCGGAAGTGGAGGCGGAAGCTCCGGCAGAGGAAGCCAACTGAGGCGACCGGCCTGCCGGAGCGGTGTTATCAGCTTCCCGCGCTGGCGGCAGGCTCGCTCTTGGCAGGCTTCGCAGCGGTGTCTGCCGCGCCGGAGCCCGCGCCCTCGCCACCACCGGCCAGGTTGCGCTTGCTCTCGCCGTCCTTCTTGAAGTCGGTCTCGTACCAGCCACTGCCGGCCAGGCGGAACGACGGCGCGGTCACCTGGCGCTTGATGGCGCCCTGGGTGCAGGCCGGGCAGCTGTCCGGATCGGGATCGGACATTTTCTGCAGGCGATCGAACTGATGACCACAGGCGGTGCACTCAAAAGCATAGATCGGCATGGAAGAACTCGAGCTGGCAAGGTGGAAAACGACGACCGCGACCATGCATGGCGGGGCGTGGATAGTGGGCCGCCGCTGGCGGCCCGGGCAGAAGATGGGGACCCCCGGGCCGGTTTCAAGCCCTGCGCCCGGCGCAATGAACGGCGCAATGAAAAACGGCGGCCCCGGGGGGAGCCGCCGTGCGTATCAGGAAGGGCTGTGAGGCTCAGTAGCCCCAGGGCGTGGGCGGCGCTTCCACCGGCTGGGTGAGGTCGAACTCGACCTGGAACAGCCGGCCTTCCGGATTGGCATCGCTCACCGGGCGCGAGAGCTCGTAGACGAAACGCTGGCCGGGCTCGATTTCCATCGCCCACACGTTGGTGATGGACACATCCAGGCCCTCGCGCTGGAACAGCTCGATCGACTCCCGGTCAACCGGGAACTCCTGGCGCTGCGAGGTGCCCTCGCCCACGGTGTCGCCACCGTACATGGTCACCGGATCGTCGCTGCCGTCTTCCAGGCGGTGGTCGTGCTTGAGGCGCAGGCCGTCATCGGTGCGGGTCAGCAGCCAGGTGCGCGAATGGTTGTCACCCACGTGGAAGGGAACCTGCAGCTCGCGGGTCGGATCGTCGCAGCCGCGCACGTGCATCACCAGCGCCTGGCCTTCGAAGGCGTCGGGTTCGGGCGAGGCCGGATCGTTGGTGACCACGCGGCCGGCGAACGCCTGGCCGCAGTGCTCGGCCAGCCGCATCATGAACTGGTCGGCCGGCACGGAAACATCTTCGGCGGCCGCAGCGGCAGCCGCGGCGGCGGCCTCCGCCTGGGCCTCGGCGACCGGGTCGGGCGTCTCGGTGGAGGGGGCGCACGCCGCAAGGGCAACGGCAAGTGCAATCGATACGGGAAGAGTGAGCTTGTTCATCCGCGCACGGTAACCTCCACCGCAGCCGCAGGCAAACCGCGATTCAATCATCAAGCAGTTCCAGCCAGCGCTCCTCGGCAGCGGCCAGCCGCCCAGCCACAGCCTCCCGCTCCCGCGCCAGATCGGCCATGCGTCCGGCTTCGGCGTGATTGGCAGGATCCGCCAGCGCCGCGTCGACCAGGCCCAGGGCCGCCTCCAGCTCGCCCACCTCGCGCTCGGCCTCCAGCAGCCGATGCGGATTGACCTTGCGCACCGTGCGTTCGGAGCTGGCGGTTTCCGGCGCCGCGGGAGCCTTGGGCTTCTTTCCGTTCTCCACCCGCGATTCCGCCTGTCCGGCACGCAGCCACACCGCGTACTCATCCAGGTCGCCATCGAACGGCTTGACCGTGCCCTCCGACACGCGCCAGTAGGCATCACACACCAGGCCGATCAGATGCCGGTCGTGCGAGACCACCACGATGGCGCCATCGAAGTCGCTGAGCGCCTCGGCCAGCGCCTCGCGCATCTCCAGGTCCAGATGGTTGGTGGGCTCGTCCAGCAGCAGCACGTTGGGCTGGCGCCAGGCGATCAGGGCCAGGGCCAGGCGGGCGCGCTCGCCGCCGGAAAAGCCGTCGATGCTTTCAAAGGCGCGGTCGCCGGGGAAGCTCCACTTGCCCAGGAAGTCGCGGAACGACTGGGTGGCGGCATTGGGCGAGAGCTCGCGCAGGTGATCGATCGGTGAGGTGCCGGCCACCAGCGACTCCACCGTGTGCTGGGCGAAGTAGCCGATCCGCAGGTCGGGATGCGCGCTGCGCTCGCCGTCCACCAGTGGCAGCTCGCCCACCAGCGATTTGACCAGGGTGGACTTGCCCGCACCGTTGCGGCCCAGCAGGCCGATGCGGTCGCCCGCTTCCAGGCCGAACCCCACGTTGTCCAGGATGCGGGCGTCCTCACCGTAGCCGCATACGCCATGGTTGATGCGCAGCAGCGCATGCGGCAGCTTCACCGGCTCGGGGAACTCGATCCGAAAGCCGCGCTCGGCGCGGACTGCTTCTGTGCCGGCCAGCTTGGCCAGCCGCTTCACCCGGCTCTGCGCCTGGCGCGCCTTGCTGGCCTTGGCCTTGAAGCGGTCGATGAACTTCTGCAGGTGGGCGCGCTCGGCCTGCTCCTTCTCGTGGGCGATCTGCTGCTGGCGCAGGTGCTCGGCCCGCTGGCGCTCAAACGCGGTATAACCGCCCACGTACAGCTTCGCCTTGCCATCGTGCAGGTGCAGGGTGTGGGTGGACACCCCATCGAGGAACTCGCGGTCGTGGCTGATCAGCAGCAGCGTGCCCGGGTACTTGAGCAGCCACTGTTCCAGCCACAGCACGGCGTCGAGGTCGAGGTGGTTGGTGGGCTCGTCGAGCAGCAGCAGGTCGCTGGGCATCATCAGTGCCCGCGCGAGGTTCAGGCGCACCCGCCAGCCGCCGGAAAACGCGCTGACCGGGCGCTGGTGGGTATCGGCGGTGAAGCCCAGGCCGTGCAGCAGGCGTCCGGCCCGGGCCTCGGCGTCATAGCCGTTGAGCTCGGCCAGGCGCTGGTGCGCATTGGCCACCGCATCCCAGTCTTCGGCCGCCGTGGCCTCGGCCTCGGCGCGCAGGGCCGCGGCCACTTCCACGTCGCCCGAAAGCACGAAGGAGATCGCCGGATCCGGCAGCGACGGCGTTTCCTGGGCCACGCTGGCGATGCGCAGCTTCGAGGGCAAATCGATGTCGCCACGATCCGGCTCCACCTCGCCGCGGATGGCGGCGAACAGCGACGATTTGCCGGTGCCGTTGCGGCCCACCACGCCCAGGCGCCACCCGGCGTGCATGGCCAGGTCGACATCGGACAGCAGCAGGCGCTCGCCGCGGCGCAGGGCGAAATTTCTGAAAGAGATCATGGGGCGCGAGTGTAACGGTCCGCGCCTCCCCACCCGCCCATTGCCGCAACAGCACGGGCATGCTAAGCAATCAGGTCAACACCCCTGCGGCGCCCAGGCGCCTGCCCACCGGATTGGGAGAGAACCGATGCAGCACACCACGCTTGCCGCCGCACTTGCCCTGGCCCTGGCCACCCCCGCTGCCCTGGCGCAGGACAGCGAAACACCCACGGAGCGCACCTCCACCCTGGACACGCTGATCGTCACCGGCACCCGCGTGACCGACCGCACGGTGGCCGAATCCACCTCGCCGATCGACATCATCACCCCCGAGACGCTGCAGGCCACCGGCACCACCGAGCTCGCCACCGCGCTGTCACGCGCCCTGCCCTCGCTCAACTTCCCGCGCCCGGCGATCACCGATGGCACCAGTGCCATCCGCCCGGCGCAGCTGCGCGGCCTGGCGCCCGACCAGGTGCTGGTGCTGGTGAACGGCAAGCGTCGCCACACCACGGCGCTGCTCAACGTCAACGGCTCCCAGGGCCGCGGCTCCTCGCCGGTGGATCTGAACGCCATTCCGATGGCTGCGATCGAGCGCATCGAGGTGCTGCGCGACGGCGCCTCGGCCCAGTACGGCTCGGATGCGATCGCCGGCGTGGTCAACGTGGTCCTCAAGGGCAGCAGCGCCGGCGGCAGCATCGACGCACGCTATGGCCAGTATTCGGCCGGTGATGGCGGGCAGTGGAACCTCGCCGGAAGCCACGGCATGGACCTGGGCCAGGGCGGCTTCCTGCACCTGGCGGCCCAGTTCGGCGAGCAGGACCACACCAACCGCGCCCGGCCCTATGCCGGCACCTCGCCCGGAGGCAACAACCCGGAGCTGGGCGAGAAGCGCTTCATCTACGGCGATCCGGACGTCGAGCACTGGGGCGTGTCGTTCAACGCCGAGGTGCCGCTGGGCGAGGCCGCCACACTGTACGGCTTCGGCATGGCCAGCGAGCGCGATATCACCTCGTTCGCCTTCTTCCGCGCGCCCGGCAACCCGAACCAGAACGTGCCGCAGATCCATCCGGACGGCTTCGTGCCGCAGATCAACAACGTGGCTGACGACCGCTCCCTGGTCGCCGGCGTGCGCGGGGATGGCGGCGGCTGGAACTGGGACCTGAGCTACAACTGGGGCTTCAACCATCTGGAGTTCTTCACCCGCAACTCGCTCAATGCCAGTCTCGGTCCGTCCTCGCCGACCTCGTTCTTCGCCGGCGCGCTGGAAACCACGCAGAACATCTTCAACCTCGACGTGAGCCGCGAGCTGGACTGGGGCCTGGCCTACCCGGTCAACCTGGCGCTGGGCGCGGAATACCGCGAGGAAAAATGGAACCAGTCGCCGGGTGAGCCGGATTCCTGGCGCCAGGGCGCTCTGCCGCCGCCGGTGGCATCCGGCGCGCAGGGGTTCCCGGGCTACCGGCCCACCGATGCGGGCCATCACAAGCGTGACAGCCACGCGGTGTATGCGGACCTGGAAGCGGACTTCACCGAGCAGTTCTCCGCCGGTGCGGCGATCCGCTACGAGGACTACAGCGACTTCGGCAGCCAGACCTCGGGCAAGCTCTCGGCCCGCTTCGCCTTCACCGATGCGCTCGCCCTGCGCGGCACGGTGGCCTCGGGCTTCCGCGCGCCATCGCTGTCGCAGCAGAACTTCCAGACCACCAGCACCACCTTCATTGCCGGGTTCGCGGATCCGTTCGAGATCCGCACCTTCCCCGCCACCAGCGCGATCGCCCAGGCGCTGGGCGCGGAACCGCTGCGGCCGGAAGAGTCACTGTCGGTGAGCGCCGGCCTGGTGCTGCAGCCGGTGGACGCGCTGTACGTGACGGTGGATGCCTACCAGGTGGAAGTGGACGACCGCATCGTGCTGTCGGCCAACCTGACCGGCAACATCCGCGGGTTCCTGGAGGAGCGCGGCATCTTCGGCGTGACCGGCGGGCGCTACTTCACCAACGCCATCGATACCCGCACCCGCGGCATCGATGTGGTGGGCAGCTACCGCTGGGACCTGGCCAGCGGCACTTTCGACCTGACCGCCGGCTACAACTATTCCAAGACCGAGATCACCCGCATCGCCGACAACCCGCCCGAGCTGGAGAGCGGCGGCTTGAACCTGGAGCGCATCGACCGGGCCGAGCGCGGCCGGATCGAACGCGGCTTCCCGCGCGACAAGCTGGTGCTGAACGGCGTGTGGAATACCGGCGACTGGACCTTCACCGCCGGCACCACCCGCTACGGCAGCTTCGAGACCACGCCCAACGCGTCGGCCAACGACCAGACCTACGGCGCCAAGTGGCTGGTGGACGTGTCGGCCACGTGGCACGTGCAGGGCTGGAGCTTCACCGTGGGCGGGGACAACGTGTTCAACGAATATCCGGACGAGAACATCTTCGGCAACTCCACCAACGGCCAGTTCCCGTACAACTCCGCCTCGCCGTTCGGCTTCAACGGCGCGTTCGGATACGTGCGCGCGGGCTACCGCTGGTAACCGGAGGCAAGCGGCGACCGTGCGCATTGCAGTCGTGACAGGGGCGGGGATGTCGGCTGACAGCGGCATCCCCACCTTCCGCGACGTACAGACAGGCCTGTGGGCGCGGTTCGATCCGCAGCAGCTGGCCACGCCCGAAGCCTTCGATGCCGATCCGGCGCTGGTCTGGGGCTGGTACCGCTGGCGCGCGGCGACGGTGCTGCGGGCGCAGCCGAACGCGGGCCACCTCGGCCTGGCCCGGATGGAGGGACTGGATCACGCCGTCACCGTGGTCACCCAGAACGTGGACGACCTGCACGAACGGGCCGGCTCGTCCCGGGTGCTGCACCTGCACGGCAGCCTGTTCGCCTCGCGCTGCATCAACTGCGGACGGGCGCCGGCTGAGGAGCCGCTGCGATCCAATCCGGAGGCGGTCCCTGCCGGGGGCGCGCGCGAACCGCCGCCGGCCTGCGTCTGGTGCGGCAGATCCCTGCGACCGGGCGTGGTGTGGTTCGGCGAAGGTCTGCCCGGGGCGCCCTGGCAGGCAGCCGGCGAGGCGGTGGCCAGCTGCGACCTGCTGCTGGTGATCGGCACCTCCGCCCTGGTCTACCCCGCTGCGGCGCTGCCGCTGGCGGCCATCGAAGCCGGGACCCCGGTACTGGAGATCAACCCGCAGCCAACGGGGCTCTCCAGCCAGGCCTCCGCCAGCTGGCGCCTGCCCGCCGGCACCGGCATCGACCAACTGCTGGACCGCCTGGCCATCACCTCCGATCCCCGAACACTGATCACTCCGCCGTAGGAACGCTTTTGTACGTGCGAAGCCGCAAGGCGCGCTTCTAGGGCGGGGAGAGGGCGGCCTGGAGGTAGGGGCCGATCGCCGGATGGCGGAAGGCGAAACCGATCTGGTGCAGGCGTGCGGGCAGCACCCGCTGGCCGCCAAGCAACAGGCTGGACATGTCACCCAGGGCCAGCTTGAGCAGCGATGCGGGCACTGTGAACAGGGTCGGACGTTGCAGCGCCCCGCCCAGGGCGCAGGTGAACTGCGCGTTGCTGGTCGGCGCGGGCGCGGTGAGGTTGACCGGCCCCACCGGGGCATCCACTGCGCCATCCAGATGCCGGCGCAGCAGGGCCCGCGTGGCCTCGACCCAATCGGCCAGGGCGATCCAGCTCAGCACCTGCTCGCCGCTGCCCAGGCGCCCGCCCAGCCCCAGGCGGAACGGCGTGAGCAGGCGCCGCAGCATGCCGCCCTCCGGATCCAGCACCACCCCGGTGCGCAGCAGCAGCACCGGCACGCCCAGCGGCACTGCCTCCATTGCCGCGGCCTCCCAGGTACTGCAGAGCACGTGGGAGAAATCCTCGTGCGGCGGACTGGTTTCGGTCAGCGAGACGTCACCCTGGTCGCCATACCAGCCCACCGCCGATCCACTGACCAGCACCCGCGGCAGATGCCCACTTCGGCGGATCCACTCAAGCAGGCTGCGCGTGGGGCCCAACCGGCTGTCGAACAGCACCTGCCGGCGTCGATCACTCCAGCGCCGCTCGGCAATCCCCGCCCCGGCCAGGTTGAGCACCGCATCAAATCGCAGCGATGGCTGCAGATCCCCGTAGCCCAGCACCTTGATGCCCGCAGGGGCGGCGCGGCCCGGATCCCGCGAGATCCAGGCCACCTCGGCACCGTCCTGCAGCAGCCGTGCGCTGAGCGCCCGCCCGAGGAAACCACTGCCACCGCTGATCAGGATCCGCATTGCACTGCCTGCGCCCACGCTGTCCGGCGGGCGAAGTGCACAGCCTGCCGGAATCCCGATCAAGCCACCGTCAACCGCCGATGACAGCCGCGGCCGCGCTCACGCCTGGGCCAGCGCCTGGTCGATATCGGCCACCAGGTCATCCACGTGCTCGATGCCGATGCACAGACGCACCGTGTCCTCACTCACCCCGGCTTTGTCCAGCTCTTCGGGCGACAGCTGGCGGTGGGTGGTGGACGCCGGATGGGTGGCCAGCGATCGCGTGTCGCCGATATTCACCAGCCGGGTGAACAGCTGCAGCGCATCCAGGAACCGCGCACCTGCTTCGCGCCCGCCGGGCAGGCCGAAGGTGAACAGCCCCGAGGCCGCGCCATCGCGCAGGTACTTGCGGGCCAGGGCATGCTCCGGATGATCCGCCAGGCCCGCGTAGTTGACCCAGGCCACCTTGGGATGCTCCTGCAGGTGCCTGGCGATCGCCTGGGTGTTGGCGTTGATCCGGTCCATGCGCAGCGGCAGGGTTTCGATGCCCTGCAGGATCAGGAACGCGTTGAACGGCGACAGCGCCGCGCCAGTATTGCGCAGCGGCACCACCCGCGCCCGGCCGATATAGGCCGCCGGCCCCAGCGCCTCGGTATACACCACGCCGTGGTAGCTCGGGTCGGGCGTATTGAGCTGGGGGAAGCGTTCACGATGCTCGGCCCACGGGAATCTTCCCGAATCCACGATCGCCCCGCCAATGCTGTTGCCGTGCCCGCCCAGGTACTTGGTGAGCGAATGCACGACGATGTCCGCGCCGAAATCAATCGGCCGCAGCAGGTACGGCGACGGCACCGTGTTGTCCACGATCAGCGGCACGCCGTGCGCATGCGCCGCCCGCGCCACCGCCTCGATATCGGTGATGTTGCCCAGCGGGTTGCCGATCGACTCGACGAACACCGCCTTGGTGCGTTCATCAATCAGCCGGGCGAAAGCATCCGGATCGCGGTAGTCGGCGAAGCGCACGTCGATCCCGTACTGCGGAAAGGTGTGCGCAAACAGGTTGTAGGTGCCGCCATACAGTGCGCTGGCCGAAACAATGTTGTCCCCGACGCCGGCGATGGTCTGGATGGCATAGGTGATCGCCGCCTGGCCCGATGCCAGCGCCAGCGCCCCCACCCCGCCCTCGAGCGCCGCCACCCGCTGCTCCAGCACGTCGGTGGTCGGGTTCATGATGCGGGTGTAGATGTTGCCCGGCACCTTCAGGTCGAACAGGTCGGCGCCGTGCTGGGTGTTGTCGAAGGCGTAGGCCACGGTCTGGTAGATCGGCACCGCCACCGAGCGGGTGGTGGGATCGGGCGTGTAGCCGCCGTGGACGGCGATGGTTTCCGGTTTCCAGTCGGCAGGGGTGGTCATGGCGGGGGCTCTGGCAGGCATGGAATGCCACGCTAACCAAGCCGGGCGCCAAAGTGGCGCCCGGAAAGGAAATCAGCGTTGCCGCCGATGGAACGGTCCGCCAGGGCGCCTCATCCACAGCCCCACAACGGGGGCTCAGCCCTTGCTGAACACCAGGCCGCCCTCGCCGGCGTCCACCCGGATCAGGTCACCACTGGCGAAGTCGCCAGCCAGGATCCGCGAGGCCAGCGGGTTCTCCAGCTGCTGCTGGATCGCACGCTTGAGCGGGCGTGCGCCGTAGACCGGGTCGAAGCCGACGTTGCCCAGCAGCTCGAAGGCGGCATCGGACACCGCGATCCGCAACCCACGCTCGGCCAGCCGCTTCTCCAGCCCGGCCATCTGGATGCGGGCGATCGACTTGATCTGCGCCTTGTCCAGCGGGTGGAACACCACGATGTCATCGAGCCGGTTGATGAACTCCGGGCGGAAGTGCGCCTGCACCACACCCATCACCGCCGCCTTCATCCGCGTGTACGACTCAGACGCGTCATCGCCGTCGATCTCCTGGATCATCTGCGAACCCAGGTTCGAGGTCATCACGATCACCGTGTTGCGGAAGTCCACGGTGCGGCCCTGGCCGTCGGTCAGGCGGCCATCGTCGAGT
>DXCY01000034.1 GCA_019115725.1 Candidatus Luteimonas excrementigallinarum | reverse complement strand
ACGCGGGGCGTCGGGGGCGTAGCCCCGACCTACGGAAGGCAAAGCGCCGGCGAAGCCGTTCCGGAGCCGGGCCCCGTCGTGGCCTGGAGGCCTTTGCGCGTAAGTAAAGGAGGAGGCCGTAGCCGCAGGCGCAGGCTGGGGGACATGGAGCGCAAAGGCCTCCCGGCCGCGGCGGGGCCCATCAGGTCACGGCGAGGTAAATCGAAGCGGCAGCCCCGGCCCTGGGAAATGAATCTTTCTGTTGGCGCCGCTCAGAGGTTTTTGCGCGCCGGCAGGATCAGGTTGCCAAACAGCAGTCCAGCAATCAGTGCCAGGATGATATTGACCACCGCCATCATCGCCTCCTGTCCCACTGCCATGTCCTGCTGCTGGATCAGGGTCATCAGGCCGCGCAGGCTGGCGGTTCCTGGCACCAACATGATGATGCCCGGCACCCGCACGATCGCCCCCGGCCGGTTGGCCCAGCGCGCATAGCCATTGCCCGCCGCGGTCACCACCAGCGCCGCCAGGAACAGTCCCACCGAAGCCCCCCAGGCCAGGCCGGCATAGCGCGAGATCAGGTAGCCGGTAGCCGCCGCGGCCATCACCAGCGGCACATCGCGCAGGCGGGCCCGGAACAGCACCGCGAACGCCGCTGCGGCTACCACCAGGCCCACCCACTCCACCCAGTCCGGCTGCGGCCGCCAGGCACGCACCTGGGGTTCGATGCCGAGCATCTGGGCCAGGGTGAGGGCGATCATGGTGCCCACGGTGAGCTTGAGCACGGTGGCGATCGCACCGGAAAAGCGCGCGGTCCCCGAGACCAGGTGCTGGCTGGTCAGCTCGTTGACCGCGTTGGTCAGCGCCATACCCGGCAGCAGCACCAGCAGCGAGGCGATCATCACCGTGTTGAGGTTGAGCGGCCCCACCGTGCTGGCCACGGCAATCGCGGCAGCGGCCGCCAGCATGCCGGCAATCGCCTCGAAGGCCTCTTTCAGGCGCTGGCCATTGCGGGTCACCATGTCCAGCAGGCCCACCAGCAGGCCGATGCCGGCGGCAGTGACGATATCCAGCCACGGCAGCCGCCACAGGCCGGCGATGCCCATGGCAATCAGGGAAAAACCCATCGCGTGCAGGAACATGCCGGCGCGGCCGGGCCGGCGCCGGTCCAGCTCGAGCAGCGCGGCATGACCTTCGGACAGGTCCAGCGTACCGGCCAGCACCTCTTCGGCGATCCGGTCGGCCTCGCTCAGCTTGTACAGATCCACCTCGCCCAGACCCATGCGCAGGACCCGGGTGGTATCGCTCTCGCCAGGCGGACACTGCGGATCGCTGAACGACAGCAGCATCCCGGTGGGCGAGACCCTGGGCTCGCATTCCAGGCCCAGCTGCTGGGCCACGCCGATCACGGCGCCCTCCAGTCGCTGCGCGGTGGTGCCATAGGCATGCAGATGCTCGGCCAGTTCGACCACGAAGGCGATCCGGGCCGCATAACTGTAGGTACGGGGAGGCAAACGGGTCATCGCAACAGCATGGCATGGGCCCCGCCGAATCGACAGGGGCGGCGCGTCTGGAGGCGCCGGGCAGCGCGCTTTTCACTCCCCTACGACGTGATCCCGTACTCTATGGTCCTTCTTTTCACCCCGGTATTCCGGACCGCTGCATGCCGCTTCCGCCCGCTCCGCCGACCATCCACAGCGACTCCGACGATCCGGCGCGCCTGCGCCTGGAAGGCCGCTGGACCCTGCGGCATACCGGCATGATCGGCGATGTGCTGGCCACCGCGCCGGAACAGGTGACCGGCATCGACGCCAGCGGGGTGCAGCGCCTGGACACCCTCGGCGTGCTGCAGCTGATCCGCTTCGCCCGCCGCCACGGGCTGGAACTGTCGGCGATCGACTTCCACGAGGACCACCACGCCCTCGTGGCCGCCATCGATGACGTGCAGGACGACCGCCCGCAGCGCCAGCGCGAATATGGCTTCGGCGCCGCGCTGGGGCGACTCGGCTTCGCCGTGCACGACAACCTCAGGGAAGCCACCGCGCTGGTCAGCTTCCTTGGCGAGAACCTGGTCAAGCTGGTGCGCCTGGCCAAGGAGCCCTCGCGCTTCCGGCTCACCTCCACCGTGCATCACATGGAGCAGGTGGGACTGGATGCGGTGCCGCTGGTGGTGCTGCTGTCCTACCTGGTCGGCGCGGTGATCGCCTTTCTCGGTGCCACCATCCTGGCCGACTTCGGCGCCGAGATCTTCGTGGTCGAACTGGTCAGCATCGCCTTCCTGCGCGAGTTCGGCGTGCTGCTGACCGCGATCATCCTCGCCGGGCGCACCGCCAGCGCGTTCACCGCCCAGATCGGCGCCATGGTCAGCCGCGAGGAGGTGGATGCCATCCGCACACTCGGTCTGGACCCGATCGACCTGCTGGTGCTGCCGCGCCTGCTGGCGCTGCTGGTGATGCTGCCGCTGCTGACCTTCCTGGCCATGATCGCGGGCCTGGCCGGGGGCCTGAGCGTAGGCGTGTTCAGCCTGGACGTGCCGCCGCAGGCCTATCTGGCGCGCATGCAGGACACGTTTGAAATGCGCCATATGGTGATCGGCCTGTCCAAGGCGCCGCTGTTCGCGTTGCTGATCGGGCTGATCGGCTGCCTGGAGGGGCTGCAGGTGACCGGCACCGCGCAGTCGGTGGGTGAGCGCACCACCTCCAGCGTGGTGCAGGCGATCTCGCTGGTGATCGTGATCGACGCGTTCGCGGCGATCTGGTTCATGCACATGGGCTGGTGAGGACGATGGCGGATCACGACAGCGACGCACCGATCATCCGCATCCGCGGGCTGGAGAACCGCTTCGGCGAGCAGGTGGTGCACGAAGACCTGGATCTGGACGTGCGCCGCGGAGAGATCCTCGGCGTGGTCGGCGGCTCGGGCAGCGGCAAGTCGGTGCTGATGCGCACCATCATCGGCCTGCGCCGGCCCAATGCCGGCAGCATCGAGGTGCTGGGCCAGGATGCGCTCAGCGACGACCGCCGCGCGCGCCACCACATCGAACGCAACATCGGCGTGCTGTTCCAGGACGGGGCGCTGTTTTCCTCGCTCAGCGTGGGCGAGAACGTGCAGGTGCCGCTGAAGGAGTACTACCCGGATCTGGGCGATTCGCTGCGCTATGAGCTGGCCCTGCTGAAGGTGAAGCTGGCCGGCCTGCCGGCCGATGCCATCAACAAGCTGCCCTCGCAGCTGTCGGGCGGCATGCGCAAGCGCGCCGGCGTGGCCCGGGCGCTGGCACTGGATCCGCCGCTGCTGTTCCTCGATGAGCCCACCGCGGGGCTGGACCCCATCGGTGCCGCGGCGTTCGACCAGCTGATCCGCACCCTGCAGCAGGCGCTGGGGCTGACCGTGTTCCTGATCACCCACGATCTGGATACGCTGTACACCATCTGTGACCGGGTCGCCGTGCTGGCCGAACGCAGGGTTCTGGCCACCGTCCCGATCCAGGAAGCCGAGCAGCTGGACCATCCCTGGGTGCAGGAATATTTCCACGGTCCGCGCGCGCGCGCCGCCCGCACCGCGCGCGATGGCCATTCCCCACACGACACACCGCTGGAAGCCTGAGCATGGAAACCAGAGCCAATTACGTCCTGATCGGGGCCTTCACCATCGCGGTCGCCGTGTTCGGCCTGCTGTTCGCCCTGTGGGCGGCCAAGTTCGCCTCCGACCGCAGCTGGCAGACCTATGCCGTCGTCTTCAACGAACCGGTAACGGGGCTGTCGGAAGGCAGCAGCGTGCAATACAACGGCATTGCCGTGGGCACGGTGCAGGGCCTGCAGCTGTCCCCCGACGACCCGCGCCAGGTGGTGGCCCGGCTGCGCATCGACGCCCGCGCGCCGGTCAAGTCCGACACCCAGGCCCGGTTGTCGATGACCAGCCTCACCGGCCCGCCGATCATCCAGCTCACCGGTGGCAGCCCGGAGGCGCCGCGGCTTGTGGATACCAGCAGCCGCGACGTGCCGATCATCCCCACCGCGCCCTCGGCCCTGCAGAACATCACCGACACTGCCAATCGCCTGGTTGAACGCCTGGACGGCCTGCTGAGCGAGGAGAACATTGCCAGCATCGAGAGCACGCTCAGCAACATCGAGAACGCCACTGCAGCCTTCGGCGAGCGCCGCGAGGACATCTCCGGCCTGCTGCGCAGCGCGCGCGAGGCCAGCGAGCAGCTGGAACAGACCCTGGCCACGGCCAACAGCACGATTGCCGATTTCGACCGCAACTTCGTCCAGCAGCTACCGCCGCTGATGGAGCGCCTGGACAGCACCATGGTCCGGCTGGACTCGGCCGCCGACGGCGCCGACGCGATCCTCAACGAGAACCGCGCCGCCATCAACAGCTTCGCCAACGAAGGCCTCTCCCAGCTCGGCCCGACCCTGGGCGAACTGCGCGGCCTGGTGCGCGACCTGCGCCGGATCAGTGACCGCCTGGACGCCAATCCCGTCCGCTACCTGCTGGGCCGCGACACGCCCACGGAGTTCGAACCCGAATGAGCACCCATTCCATTCCCGGTTTCCGCATCGCCGCCGCCAGTGGCCTGGCCCTGCTGCTGGCCGGCTGCGGCCTGCTCGGCAACGCCGGGCCGCAGGAACGCGGCGCGATCTATTCGCCCGATATCCGCGTCCAGGCCGATCCCGCCTGGCCCGCGGTCGACTGGCAGCTCTCGATCGCCGGTGCCACCGCCACGCGCATGGTCGACAGCCCGCGCATTTCGGTGCGCCCCACTCCGTCGGAACTGCAGGTGTATGCCGGCGCCTCCTGGGCGCAGACCTCGACCGACCTGCTGGAAACCACGGTGCTGCGGGCGTTCGAGGATTCAGGCCGCATTGGCGCGGTGGCCCGCAGCGAAGTGGGCATCCGCCCCGACTACAAGCTGGTGATGGATGTGCGCCGGTTTGAATCCGATTACGCCGGCCAGGCCATTCCCAGCGCCACCATCGAAGTGGCCGCCAAGCTGCTGTACAACCGCGACCAGCGGGTGGTGGCCGCACGGACTTTCCTGGAAGCGGTGCCGGCCACGGGCACCGGCGTGCCTGAAGTGGTGGCCGCCTTCGAACAGGCGCTGGGCGCACTCACCGTCGACATCGTCGGCTGGACCCTGACCGCCGGCCAGGCCGACGCCCAACAGCGCGAGGCGCCCCTGTAGGAGCGCACGTGGTGCGTTCTACGGGGCGGTGCTTGAGAAGGACAGGGTGGCAATGACGCCCTGCACTTCGCCCGGCACCACGCACACCTCCCAGCCATAGAGATCGCACAGCCGGCGCACGATCGACAGGCCGATGCCTCCACCCTGGGAATGCTCGGCATGGGCGCCCCGGTAGCCGCGCTCGAACAGCTTGGCCGCCTCTTCGCCCCCCAGGCCCGGGCCGGAATCGATCACTTCGGCCGCGCCGGGCAGGATCCGCACGATCACCTCACCCGCGCTGGTGTACTTGACCGCATTGCCGATCAGGTTGCCCAGCGCGACCGAGACCGCAGACTCCGGCGCATCGACCATCAGCTCGGCCCCAACTTCCAGCCGCAGCTCCAGCGGCTTGTTGCCTACCTGGGCGCGGTGCGAGTCAAGCAATTGTTCGGCCACCTTGCACACGTCGGTATTGCCGTGGCCACGCTCGCTGCGTGATAGCAGCAGCAAGGCGCTGATCAGGTCGGTGCACTGCTGCTCGGCGCGCTGGATCCGCAGCAGCCTGGTCCGGGTACGCTCATCCAGCTCCGGTCGCGAAAGCAGCAGCTCGACCGCGCCGCGGATCACCGCCAGCGGCGTGCGCAGCTCATGGCTGACGTCGGCGTTGAACTCCCGGTCGCGCTGCACCACCTCGGTCAGCCGGGCGGCGTAGTCGTCCAGCGCACCCGCCAGCTGTCCCACCTCATCGTCGGGAAAGTGCGCGGCCAGCTCTTCGGGCCGGTTGCCGCCCGACTGGCGCAGCCGGTTGGCAAGCTCGGACACCGGGCTCATCACCCGGGACGCCGACCACCACCCCAGCAGCACCGATATCAGGGTCACCACCAGTACCGCACCCAGGATGGCGCGCTTGAACTGGGCCTCCCCGCGCGTCGCCTGGGTCATGTCATAGGCCAGGAAGAACCATTCCTCCGGCGTCTTGCGCACCGCCAGTTTGTAGGTGAAAGCCTCGCCATCGTCGTCCACGCCGACGATGTTGTGGATGCCGTCGGGCAGCTCGTACCAGTCCGGCTCCTCCATCCGCAGTGCCTCGAAGCGGTCGCGCTTGACGACCCGCGCGTACATCTGCTGCACCGGCAGCTCCGGCCGGCCGGTCGGATCCATGTAGTAGAGCCGCGCGTACTCGTCGATGTTCTGGTTCATCACGTCTTCGACAAGGTCGTTCTCTACCCGGTTGCGCGCTTCCTGTGTCAGGAAGGCGAACAGCACCGTGAGCCCGAAACCAAGCAGGACGAAGGTGACGATGATGCGGCTGCGCAGACGCCGCCGGTAGCGCCTGCGCCTGCGCGCGGGCGTGCTTTCCAGGTCAGTTGCCGCCATCTGGCTGGGCGATCCGGTAACCGATGCCGTGCCTGGTCTGGATCATCGGCGTGGGGAACGGCTTGTCCACCATCGCGCGCAGGCCGTGGATATGCACGCGCAGCGAGTCCGAATCCGGCAGTTCTTCGCCCCACACCCGGGTTTCCAGCTCCTGGCGGGTGACCACCGCCGGCGACGCTTCCATCAGCGACTGCAGGATTTTCAGCGCTGTCGGGTTGAGCTGCAGCAGCTTGCCTTCCCGGCGCACTTCCAGCGTATCGAGATTGTATTCAAGATCCCCGACTTCCAGCACCCGGGTCTGCACGCCACGACCGCGCCGCTGCAGCGCATTGAGCCGCACCTCCACCTCCTGCAGGGCAAAGGGCTTGATCAGGTAGTCATCGGCGCCGGAGTCGAAACCGGCCAGCTTGTTGTCCAGGCTGTCGCGGGCGGTCAGCATCAACACCGGAGTCTGCTTGCGCGCCTCGGTACGCAGCTTGCGGCATACCTCCAGCCCGTCCATGCCCGGCAAGTTCAGATCAAGCACGATGGCATCGAAATCGTGCACTACCGCAAGATGCAGGCCGGTCACCCCATCGGCGGCGAAGTCGACGGTATGACCCTTGTCTTCAAGATAATCGCCAAGGTTGGCAGCGATATCCTGATTGTCCTCTATGACGAGTATGCGCATCGGCGGTGATCCATTTGGTTGTAGGGGAATGGCAGGGTGGCCGATGCGCCCGTGAGCGGCAGGTGCAGGATCGGCGCGTACTGCAGCTGCCCCGGATTCTGGCACATTCCCGGACCGGGTCCCGTGCCGGCGGCCCTGTGTGCGGAGCGGACACAAAAGACCCGGGCTGTGCCCGGGCCAAGAGATCAACCACCCCGATTTCCGCAACCCTGGACCGGCATGGCCGGACCCGGGCGGAGAGCTTCCTGCGGTAAGGACACGCTACGCGCCGGACAATTAAACACCTGTTAACCGGCACGAAGAACCAGGTTAAATCCGCGGGCGTCGCCCACGCCGTGGCCGCTCGCCCGCCCCGGCGTGGACGTGATCGATGATGGCGCCGGCAATGTCGGTGCCCGAGACCGCCTCCACACCCTCCAGCCCCGGCGAGGCGTTGACCTCCAGCACCAGCGGCCCGCGGGCCGAGTGCACCAGATCCACGCCGGCCACGCCGAGCCCAAGCACCCGCGCCGCACGCACGGCCAGCGCCAGTTCATCGGCGGTCGGCTCACCCGGACTGCCGCTGCCACCGCGATGCAGGTTGGCGCGGAAATCACCCTCCGGCGCCTGGCGCTGCATGGACGCCACCACCCGGTCGCCGACCACCAGGCAGCGCAGGTCGCGGCCCTGGGATTCGGCCACGTATTCCTGCACCAGGAAGGTGGCGTGCAGGCCGCGCAGTGCTTCGACCACGCTGCTGGAAGAGGACAGCTTTTCGGTCAGCATCACCCCCGAGCCCTGCGCGCCTTCGTTGAGCTTGATCACGTGCGGCGCCGGACCCAGCATCGACAGCAGATCGCTGGTGTCGTCCGGGTTGTCGCCGAACACGGTAGCCGGCATGTCGATGCCCTCAGCCGCCAGCAGCTGGTGGCAGCGCAGCTTGTCCCGCGCCCGCACGATGGCCGCCGACGGATTGGGGGTGTGGCAGCCCATCAGTTCGAACTGGTGCAGCACGGCATTGCCATAACGGGAGATGGATGTGCCGATACGGGGAATGACCGCGTCATAGCCGGTCAGCGGCTTGCCCTTGTAATGCATGGCAAATCCATCGCGGGCGATCCGCATGTAGCAGCGCAGCGGATCCAGCACCCGCACGCTGTGCCCGCGCGCGCGGGCCGCCTCGACCAGGCGCCGGGTGGAATACAGCCGGCTGTTGCGGGACAGGATGGCGAGCTTCATCGGCAGCGGCACGGCGGCGGTGGGGACTCCTTATATCAGCAGCACGGCCTGCATCCCGCAAATGCCGCAAGCCCGGAGCCAATACCGGCTTGCAATGGCGGAACAGCGCCGTTGGCGCGCCCCGGGCGCTGTGCGATAGTCGGCAGGCGGCCTGTGCCTGGCGCCTCATCGATGCATCACTCTGGGAGGGGTTTCATGCTCGAGAACCATGGTCTGTGGCTGGCGCTGGGATGCGCCATCATCGCGATTGTCTACGGCATCTTCTCCGCTGGCTGGATCAACCGGCAGCCAGCCGGCAATGAACGCATGCAGGAAATAGCCAGCGCCATCCAGGAGGGGG
>DXCY01000033.1 GCA_019115725.1 Candidatus Luteimonas excrementigallinarum | reverse complement strand
AGCCCCAGCTACCCCCAGCCACGCGCCGCGGTAGCGTTACAGACAGCTGTGCGACGGGGGGCTGGCGTCGCGACAAACCGCTTCCGGAGCGTTGGCATGGTGTCCATCCCGAGCCCGTCCAAAGTCCTCACCTCGCTGTTCAACGCGGGGCACTCACCGCTGCGCTCGCTCCATGGCTCGCTGAACTCTCCGCTGTTCCACCATGTCGCCAACCGACCGCCCGGCGGAGGTCCGCCGGCCTGGGCCGGACATCACCACGCGCACTCGGGCGGACATCACTCAACCCACACGCCGCTTGGCGTGGGATCGCCGCTTCCCAATCCGGGTTCGTTATTGAACTCACTGCCCGGAATGGGCGCTTCCCACGCCTCCACCGTGGCCGCCCACGCCCGGGGAGATGGACCGGCCCCTCCCGGCCATCAGGGACCTTTCGGACAAGGGCCGCATGCTCCTTCCGGCCCATCAGCTCCCTCCGGCCCCCCGATCCCTGGCGGCCCCCACGGCCCGCAGCACCCTTCCGGCCCGGTTTCCCACACCCCACACACCCCGCACACCCACGGCCCGGCATCACCACCCGGCTCCCACGGTCCGCACGGAGGCTGGGACGCAGGAGGGCCCCGGGCTCCAGTGGCCGCCCATCCCGAGGCGGGCGGCCCCAGGGGAGACGGCCAGAACGGTCGGCCCGGCAACGCCACATCGGCCAACGCCCCCTGGTCCGCTAACGGCCACGCACCCACCCAGTCTCCCGGGATGGCGGCATCGACCGCGCCCCCCCAGGCACACCAGCAGACCGCATCAGCGCAGCAGATGCCCAGCCTGACGATGGCAGCCCTGGCCCAGACACTCCGCCAGGCCGCAGCCCAGCTGCAAACTGCACCTGCCCCACAAATGGCCCAAAGCGGCGTGATGCCGGGCGCGGCGCACGTGGGCCCGGGCGTTTTCACTGCGCAGACGGCCGCAGCCATGCTGCAGGGGCAATCAATGCCGGCCGGCGGGGTACGGGCGCACACGGCGCTCCCGGGGGCAAACCTGGCCACCGGCGCCCAAGCCGTTCCGGGCGGCCAACCCATGCCCGCCTCGATGGCCTCGGCCGCCAACGCTGCGGCTGCTTCGGCTCCGTCCACTGCATCGCCCTCCACAATACCCGCCGCATTTTCGGCCCAGTCCACCGCGGCCACAGCCTCTGCCAATCCCGCTGCGGCCACCATGGCCAACGCCCAGGCTGCAACCCAGAGCGCAGCCCAGACCGCGGCCAGCCAAGCGGCTGCCGCGCTGCAGACCACACCCGTGGTCAATCCGCAGCAAGCGGCGCTGCTGCAGGCTGCCGGAAACCCGCAGGCTGCACACTCGGCCACCGCAGCCGCACAGGCGGTTACCCAGGCCCCGGTTCCCACCGTGGCAGCCAGTGGCAATCCCATGGCCGCCGGCGCTCCCGCCCACGGCCGCGGCGAAGGCACGGCCCCCGCCCACGGGCACACCGTGGCCGCAGCCGCGCGCCGCCCCAAGGCCGGGCGCGCGGATTCCGGATTCAACCGGTTACTGGCCGGCATCCTTCCTGGTCACACCGCTGCGCGCGGTCGCGACCACAGCGTGGAAGAACAGGCCGACCGCACGTTCCAGCGTCTCTACTGGCTCCTCGCACTCACCGCATATGTCAGCCTCGCATTCACCGTCGTCCTGCTGCTGCCACTGTTGGTGGGCGGCGGAACAACCCTGATCCCGGCGGGAAGCCAACGTTCGCTGGCCGGGCTGCTCGGCTTCGCCGCACTGGGATTTGGTGCAGGCATAGGCGCCTGGCTGCTGGCCCGACGCGGGCGGTAGGCCAAACGGGCCACCACCAACTGTAACCGGAGCGAACAGAGGACCACGCCCCCCGCTGGCCTGTGGCCGACGTTCTGTGGCCGAGAGCTTTGCATCCCATTCCGGATTCCGGATCCGTCTCGATGGAAGAGTTCTGCGGGAACTCTGCATTCAGCACGCAGGTATCCAGCTCCCTGGAGGAGCATTATGGTCGCGAGGCTTCGCGCGCGTAGCGCGCGCCCAGGGAGGCTGATGCGACCGGGGTTGCTGGTTGTTGGACAAAGTGCCAGGGACGCCTCTACTTTTCTGACATAAAAAAAGAGGCCCCGGAGAACCGGGACCTCTCTTGTCGAGCCTTCCAGGGCGCCATGGGCCGCCCTGGAAAACCTGTCCTGCTTACTGCTTGCGGGCCAGGGCGGTGTTGCCTTCGCCGATGGTCTTGATGATGGTGCTGATGGCGTTCATCAGCATGTTCATCTGCTGGGTCATGGCCTGCATCTTCGCGTTCATCTCGGTGACGTCCTTCTTGTCAGCGCGGATGGCGGCGTCCAGCTTGGCGGCCTGCTTCTCGATCTTCTGGCCCAGGGCATCAGCCATCTTGCCGAGCGCTTCGGCCACTGCCACCAGCCAGCCCTTGCCGACCGCCGAAGATGCCGAACGCGAGTTGGTGATGTTGGAGATGTAGGTGTTGATATTGCCGTTGTAGCCGACTTCATTGGACATGATGAATTCCTCGATTGATTTGTCTTGGATTGATTACGGGTTCACACACACTCGGTAACGCGCCTGAGACGAAGCATCAGGGCCGAGGCGGACCACGCAATCTCCTCGACTTCGAGTTCACGATCGAGTCCCGGGCCGGCAGTCCGGACGCATCGGCCGGGGCGACCCCGCCCTGGTTCGCATCCTCGGACCGGCTGCGTTCGTTCCTGAACCACTCAAGGGCAGCCTCTTCGCCATCACGCTCACAGCGCGAGGCGAATTCCATGGCCATCTGTACATCCGGTGTCTGCAGCGGACCCAGGGCGTCGTCGATCTGCCGTGAGAGATCGTTACGCTCGTCTTCGGCCAGCACCCCGTTGTCGACCAGGCCGTTCAGGGCCAAAGCCAGATCCTCGGGATCGAATGGCGTCAGCGCCACATCCAGTGGCGTCTCCTCAACCGCCTGCCGGAAGGTTTCCAGCAGACCGTCCAGGTCACCGCCGTCCAGGCTGGAGGTTTCGCGCAGGGAGGCCTCGAAGTCGGCAATCACCTGCTGCCGCATCGCTTCTTCCCAGGTCTGCTCCTGGGCAACCGCCTCATCCACGGCCGGAACGGCAGCCTGCGGAGTCACGGCACCGATTTCCGGCGCGGTGCGCTTGCGGGGCGTGACTGGACGGCGAACGAATGACATGTAATCCGGTCTCCACGTGATCCGCGTTGGAGGCTGACAAGCCCGGATGCGCGATCACTTCTTGGGATTGACTCTAGGGGATTGCCGCCCCTGTCGATACTAGGGCGTACCCTAGGGTTGCCCGTACGTCTTGCTGGGAATCAGTCATGGAACCTGGGATCGATTTCCAGCGTGCCAAGGTTGCGTTCGGCAAAGCGCTTGGCCAGCTCCGGCGCGGCTTCCTGGATGGCGTCGAAGCTGTCGCGCGAGCGGATGTCGGCGCGCAGCAGCCAGCCATCCGCGGTCTTGCTCAGCAGCAGGTCGGTGCCGGGCAGGGTGGCATCGGCCATCCGCAGCAGCACCTGGCCGTCGCGGTCCCCGGCGGTGTCGCCACCGGCCACCGCCAGCTGGCGCACGTGCCGCTCCACCAGATCGGCGAACGCGGCTGGATTGGCGGGCAGCGGCGCTGACACGGGAGCGGCTGCACCACCATCACGCAGCACGGTCTGCGCCTGCAGCATGGCCAGCACTTCCGCCGGATCCATGTTCGACTGCTTCATGTAGTCGATATCACCACCCGGCTGGCGCCCGGCTTCCACCGCCTCTGCAGTGACTGCGTGACGGGCAGCGGCCTGGGCGTCCGCGCGCTCCTGCTGGCCGAGCTGGCCGGCGCCCTTGAAGCGGGCAGCGCTGAATTCGTCGCGCGCCTCCTGGCGGCTCTGCATGAGGGTGCGGAAACGCTCGGAACTCTCCGGCTTGGCGGGTTCCCGCCCGGCCCGGCCGTCATCGCCACTCTTGCGGGCACTGCTCACTGAATCCGACAGCTGGCTGCGTTCGATGCTCATGGGTCACCTCGTTATGGTTCGGTCATGGCGCGAAGGGCCCGCCCCTGGAGCAGGTCCGCGGCGGCCTCTTCTTCCTTGCGCCCTTCCAGGGCCACCTGCTCGATCCGCCAGGCATCCCTGCGCTTGTGCAGTGCGTCTTCCCGTCCCCTGGCCCGGATCCAGGCCTGTCTGGCCTGCTCGAGCGCCTGCTCCGCCGCCTTCAGCTGCTCGCGGGCCTGCTGCAGGTTCTTCTGCTCGGCCACGATGCGCTCGCCCAGCAGGTCGATGTGCGCCTCGCGCTGTTCCATCGCCACCGGCCAGGCCTGGCCCGGCGGGGGCGGATCCAGCAGGCGGTGGCGCTGCGCGGTGCGCTCTTCACCCAGCTGCTGGATACCGGCTTCGATCCGCGCGCACTGCTCGCGGCAGGCCCGGGCCGCGCCCTGCTTTTCCAGCATCTCCATCCGCGCCTTGTCGGTGCGGTGGGCACGCAGCTTGATCAGCGTCTGGAGCGGGTAGCGTTTCATCGGAACAGTTTCTTCACCGCATCAGATGATTGGGCGAAATCGGCCAGATCGGAGGAGGACTGCTGCAGCAGCTTGCGGATCGGGCCGATCTTCTCGATGGCCACGTCGGCCTCCGGATCGGTGCCGCGCTTGTACTCGCCCAGCTGCAGCAGCATCTCGATGTCTTCGTACTTGGCCAGGTATTTGCGCAGCTGGCCGGCTGCGCGCAGATGGGCCTCGTCCACGACCCGCGGCATGGTGCGGCTGAGGCTGGTGAGCACGTCGATGGCCGGGTAGTGATAGGCCGCGGCAAGCTTGCGCGAGAGCACGATGTGCCCGTCGAGGATCGAGCGCACCTCTTCAACAATCGGATCGCCACCGTCCTCATCCTCGGCCAGCACGGTGTAGAACGCGGTGATCGAGCCGTGCTCATTGTTGCCGGCGCGCTCGAACAGGCGCGGCAGCGCGCTGAACACTGACGGCGGAAAACCGCGCCGCGCCGGCGGCTCGCCGATCGCCAGGCCCACGTCGCGCAGCGCGCGGGCGAAACGGGTGACCGAGTCGACCAGCAGCAGCACGCGCTTGCCGCGGTCGCGGAAGTGCTCGGCGATCGCAGTGCCGACCCAGGCGGCGCGGCTGCGCTCCAGCGCTGGCCGGTCGGAAGTGGCCACCACCACCACCGAGCGCGCCATGCCCTCTTCGCCCAGGTTGTCGTAGATGAACTCGTTGACCTCACGCCCACGCTCGCCGACCAGCACGATCACGTTGACGTCTGCATCGCCACCGCGGGCCAGCATGCCCAGCAGGGTGCTCTTGCCACCGCCGGCAACGGCGAAGATGCCAATGCGCTGGCCTTCGCCCGCGGTCATGGTGGCATCGATGGCGCGCACGCCGGTAGCGAACGGGCGCTCGATCAGGTTGCGGCTGAGCGGATTCGGGGAGTCGGCGTAGATGGGCGCATCCACCGTGGGACCCAGCGGGCCCTTTTCGTCGATCGGCTCGCCGTGCGCGTCCAGTACCCGGCCGAGCAGGCCGTCGCCGGCACGCACGGCGGCCTGGCGGCCGGTGGCGTACACCTCGGTCGTGGCGGAAATGCCGTCCAGGGCACCGAGCGGCGTCAGCAGGGTGTGCTGCCGCGCCACGCCCACGACCTCGGCGGCCAGGCGGAAATCCGGATCGCCTTCCCCACGAGGATTGCGCAGATGGCACAGCTCACCGATCGAAGCCTTCAAACCGGTCGCACGGATCAGGGTGCCGTAGGCATCGGCCACCTTGCCCACGCGCTCGATGCTGGTGACCGCGGAGAGCGCGGAGAGCAGCGGATCGCTGACGGGCGAATTCACGGCGAAGACGCCTCCGATGCCGCGCCGGCCAGTGCCGTGCGGATCGCCTCGATCTGCTGCGCCACGCCGGCCCGGACCTCGCCGGCCTCCGAGACCACCACGCAGCTGAGCGGATCCAGGCTTTCATCCGCCACCAGTTCGATCACCCCCACCGCCGGATGCGCCTGGCGGACCGCACCAAGGCCGGCCTCCACGCTTTCACGCACCTCCGGGTGCACGCGGATCAGCAGGAACTGCTCCGCCTGCGCGGCCTCCACGGCCTGCATCACCAGCGGCGGCACCACGCTGGCCGCATCGAAGCCGGGGGCAATGCGGGCCACGATCGCGCAGGCCAGGTCGGTAATCCGGCCTGCAGCTTCGGCCAGCACGCGCGCGCGGCGTTCGTTGAGCTCGGCCAGCTTACCGGTCATCTGCTGCTGCGCGCGCGCCAGGCCTTCGGAGAAGCCAGCCGCCTGGCCTTCCTCGCGGGCCTTGGCCACTTCCTTTTCCGCCTGCGCGTACAGCGCATTGACCTGATCGAGCAGGCTGTCCAGTTCCGACAGCCGGGCCCACGCGGTGGCCGGCACCACCGGTGCGGTGACCGAACGCACGAATGCGCGTCGGTCGGTCACTACGACGGCATCGCGCGGAACCCGCGGCGCCGGCCGGCCGGGCACGGCCGCCTGTCCGGATGCGGTGGAGGCGCTCATGCCACTTCCCTCTTTGTCTCGTGATGGGTGACCAGCAGCAGCACCGGCTTTTCCGGCAGGTGCGCCGGACCGGGCTGCTCGGGCGGATGCAGCAGCGCCACCCATTCGCCCAGCGGGCGATCGCGCTGCGCCGCCCACTGGCGCAATTCATTGCGGCCCTGCTGCTCGAACAGGGCGTAGAGCGCGGCATCGTCTTCGCGCCCGCGCAGCGCGGCCATCAGCGGGCTCCAGGCCTGCTGCAGGCGCCGCAGCACATCGTCTTCGACCCGGGCATTCCAGATCGTGCGGTCCAGCGGCAGCAGGTAGCTGCTGCCCAGCGCGCGCTTGAGCATACGCACCGAGTCGCGCCCGACTTCGGCACGTATCAGGGGCGCGTAGGCCAGCACCCCGAGGTCACGGATCAGCCGGAGCAGGCGGGGCCGCGGCCAGCGCATCACCGCGCTCGGCGCCCCGTGCCCCGGCCGCGGTGCCAGCAGGTCATGCGCCGCACCGGATTCAAACAGCCTGCGGGCCAGCATCCTGCGGCCCAGTCGGGATCGCCCCGCCCGGGCCAGCAGCCGCTCGTCCAGCGCCCCGGCGCCATCTGCATACCAGCCCGGATCAACCTCGGCGAACAGCGGCTGCAGCGGCATGGCCCGTGCTTACCCCTTCCAGATCCGGTCGTCCGGCTTGGCCGGTCCCTTCAGCCGCGCACGCAGGCGGTTACCGAACGTCATCGCCAGGGCCAGCAGCGCGATCACGCCGGCAACGATGGCCAGCGTCACCGGACTCATCGCCGACATCACCGGCTGGGTACGCCCCTGTGCCGCCAGGTCGGTCGGCGCAGGCAGGGTGTTGAACTTGATCGACACGTGGTTGATGTCTTCCAGCCCCGGTACCGCGTCCTTCACCAGCACCTTGAAGTTGTGCTCCTCATTGCGGACGTTGGCGCCCGCCTGCTCGAACACCACCACCGAGGCGGACGCCTGGCCGATCTTGCCCAGCACCGGGTCACGCTCGGGCATGGCGATGTGGACGCGGGCATGGGCCACGCCCGCATAGGACGACAGGGTCCGCGACAGGTCCTGCTGCAGTCCGCACTGCTCCTGACCGCGCTGCTCGGTGGCCGAGGACACGAAGCCCTGGCGCTGGAAGACATCGCAGGTGGTGGACTGGAAGCTCTCGCCCGGCAGGCCGCGCGCTTCCAGCACCTGCATGGCCAGGGCGAAATCCCCCTGGCCCACGCGGACCTGGTAGCCCGTGTCGCTGGCCAGGGAACTGCGCTTTTCCGCCTTGATCCCGTTGGCCAGCAGCACTGCCAGCACGCGATTGGCCTGGCGCTCGTCCAGGCCGTCATTGAGCGTTACCCGGCTGCAGGCGGCCAGCACGAGGCAGGCCACCAGCAGGGCCGCGATCCGCCCCCACTTACCGGTTCCGGTTGTCGTCGCGATCATTGCTGCGCCCCTGTCATGACCATCAGGACTGCTGGCGGAACAGCTGCTGCACGCCATCGGAAGTGCGGTTGGCCACGTTGGCCGTCAGCTGCGACTGGAACAGGAACTGATGCGTACTCATGGTCATTTCCAGCATCTGGCTGGGGGTGAGATCACCCACCTTGGAGGCGCTGGCCATGCTTTCCGACAGCTCGGCGATTTTCTTCGCCCCGCCGTTGAGGCCGTCGAACGCCGACATGATCATGCGCGTTCCCTGCGACGGCTCCGCCTGGGTGGCGCCCGATACCGCATCGGTACCGGGTGTCTGCTGCGCCTCGCTTGCCCCCGAAACCCGCTGCTGGGCCTGGGCGAAGTTACCGACCTCGGTGGCCGATGCCTGCGGCTGGGCCGCTGCGCCTGCACTGGCACCACCGGCTGCTCCGGTGGTGGCATCGATGCCTGCGGCCTGGATGGCTTCAATCATTTCAACTCTCCCATGGAGACGTGTGGAGACGTTCCGTTACTGGCGCTTGCCCAGGGTTTCCAGGGCCTGGCCGGTGGCGTTCTGCGAGGTGGCCGCGTTGTTGGACATGAACTGCATCTTCAGGCTGGCCGCAGTGAGCTGGACCATGTTGGAAGGCTGGTCGCCACCGGTGCGGATTTCGGCCGACATCTCGGTGATCTGCGACGCCTGGCCATCCAGCGCCTGGCCCCAGGCCCGCGACATGGCCTCGTACCAGCTGCTGCCGCTGCCGGAGGAACCGCCGCTGCGGCTGTTGGAGGTCGGGCCATTGTTGAACGTGGCGTGGCCGATGAAGTTGTTGAGGGCGGAACTGTCGATGCTCATCATGCTGCTCCTTCTGCGATGGATTGAGACTGCTGATTGGGCCGGTACAGCAGGCCCGTAAAGGTTCCCTGTTCCTTGTGTGTCATTGCCGGCTCCCGGCCGCCCGCGCCTGCTCTACCGCCCAGGCATGCGAGCGCGAAGCCGCGGCGGGCACCCCCGCCGAGCCGCCACCACTGGCAGGAGTGGGCGCGGCCTCCTCCTCTTCAGGCGGCGGCAGCGGGCGGATGGTGATTTTGTGGAAGGTGCCGTCCTCGGCGGTGGCTAAGGCATGGTTGCCCAGCGACGCCAGCGCGCCTTCGCCGGGGATGTACATGCCCACCCGGTATTCATTGCCGTGCTCGTCGAGCAGGTGCGGATCCTCGCCGCGCTCGTAGGCCACGATCCGCACCGCGGGCGCATTCTGCGGGGACGGTTTTTCCTCGACCTGGGCGGCGAGGTTGATCAGCTTGACGTTGCGCACCCCGGTATTGCGCACGGCATCGGTGCGCAGGAAATCATTGAAGGCGGCCTCATCCTGGAAGTGCCCGGTGATCTCCACCTCGCCGCGGTCCAGGTAGCGCGCCCGGCCGGGGAAGCCGCCGCCGCGCAGCACTTCGCGGACGTTGGATGCCAGGTCCGCACCGGTGGTCAGCGCCAGCCCCGCTTCCAGGCCTTCATCGGCCAGCACCTGCGCCATCTCCTGGCGCGCGGCGTCATCCTTCACCATGCCGGAGAGCACCGGCCGGCCATTGACGTCCTTTTCGATCCTGCGCCCGGACACGCTGAACTCGCGCGCCATGGCGCTGAGCCGCTGCTCGGGATCCACTTCGGGCTCGGCGGAAGGCACCACCGCAACGAAGGTGGCCAGTGCAGCCAGGCACAGCACCGCGATCGCGGCGATCATCGGCAGGCGGCGGGTGAATGGTTCGGCGATCCTGCGCGCGCGCGAGGCGGTGGGCTCCTGGCCATCGGGCGCCAGCGCCAGCCAAGCGGGGTCGTTCTCGTCACCAAAGGCCAGCGCGGCCTCGCCCAGCCCGACCCGCTGCAGGCGGTCCA
>DXCY01000032.1 GCA_019115725.1 Candidatus Luteimonas excrementigallinarum | reverse complement strand
TGGACCGCCTGGACCGCCTGGACCGGAATACCGCGGACCGATCCCGTTGAATGCACAGAACCGGGCGGCGCGCACGATGATGCGCGCCGCCCGCCGGAATCAACCGGTGCTGATCAGCTGATCAGTCGCAGCGCGAACGGATAGCGATAGGTCTCGCCGTTGCGCACGGCCATGGCGGCGATGATGCTCAGCACCACGCAGGCGATCCACAGCGCAATGTTCAGCAGCGCGCCGATCAGGATCACGGTCAGGATGGTGCCGATCACATAGCCGATCACCAGCGTGATCTGGAAGTTCAGCGCTTCCTTGGCCTGGTCCACAACGAAGCCCTTGTCGGCCTTGTCCTTGTGGACCAGCCACACCACCAGCGGCACGATGAAGCTGAAGATGATGCATGACAGGTGGGTCAGCATTGCAATGTTGCGGTCGTCCTGGCTGGCCTGGCCGGCGCTGTTGACTGGATCGTTCATGGTGTTCCCCTTGCAGGATGATGTTGTGGATATGTATCGCGGCGCCCCCTGGGCCGCAGCGCGTACAGCATAAACCGTCAACTGGTTCCGGCGATCGTCATCCGGCCAATCAGGATCGAACCGGTGCGCATGTGCGAGCGCGGATCAATATCGCTCCCCACCGCCTCGATGCCGTTGAACATGTCGCGGAGGTTGCCGGCAATGGTGATGCCGTCCACCGGATGCACGATTTCACCGTTCTCCACCAGGAAGCCGGCGGCGCCTCGTGAGTAATCACCGGTAATCGGATTCACGCCCTGCCCCATCAGCTCGGTGACCAGCAGGCCGCGGCCCATGCCGCGCAGCAGTTCGTCCTGCCCGCCCGCGTTGGCCGCCACCCGCAGGTTGCGCACGCCGCCCGCGTTGGCCGTGCTTTCAAGGCCCAGCCGCCGGGCCGAATAGCTGCCGAGCACATAGCGCTGGAGCACGCCGCCTTCCACCAGCGCGGAATCACAGGTGGCCACGCCTTCGGCGTCGAACCAAGCCGAGCGCAGGCCGTGCACCAGGTGCGGCTGCTCGCGCAGCGCGAACCATTCGGGAAACAGGCGCTCGCCCACGCTGTCGAGCAGGAAGCTGGAGCGCCGGTACTGGGCCCCGCCGGAGACCGCGCCCAGCAGGTGACCGATCAGCGAGCGCGCCACCGGCGCGTCGAACAGCACCGGGTATTCGCCGGTGGGCAGGGTCTGCGGATCCAGTCGCTCCAGCGTCCGCTCCGCGGCGCGGCGGCCGATCTGCGCCGCCGGCTCCAGGTCCGTGTCGGCCAGGCCGATGCTGTACCAGCCGGCGCGCTGCATGGCTTCCCCGCGACCGGCGATCAGCGCGCAGGAGATGCTGTGCAGGGTGTCGCGCTCGGCGCCGACAAAACCGTGGCTGTTGGCGTACACGCCCAGCGATTGCGCGCTGCCCACCGAGGCACCATCGGAATTGGTGATCCGCGGATCCTCCCGGCCCGCCGCTTCGCAGGCCAGCGCCAGTTCAACTGCCCGGGTCGCGTCCAGCGCCCAGGGATGCCAGGTGTCCAGTTCCAGCGGCCGGGTGGCCATGCGCGCGGCATCGGCCAGTCCGGAAGCCGGGTCCGGCTCGGTCACCCGGGCGATCGCGCAGGCCTGTTCCACCGTGGCCTGCAGGCTGTCCTCACGCAGATCGGCGGTGCTGGCGCTGCCTTTGCGCTGGCCGAAATACACGGTCACGCCGATGCCGCGGTCGCGGGTGGCTTCCACCGTCTCCACCTCGCCCATGCGCGCGCTCACGCTCAGGCCGCGCTCTTCGGAACAGCTCACTTCGGCCTGGTCGGCGCCGGCGGCGCTGCAGGCCTGTAGCAGGCGTCCGGCCAGTGCTTCCAGGCGTGCCAGCCGCTCCAGACTGTCATCGGTCTGCGCGGGCGCAGAGGTGGGGGTCGTCAATGGATTATCCTTTGGAAGTCCGCTGCCTGGCGCCATTCTCGCCCATCCGGCCCTGCCGGTGTCGCAGCCTTGCCCACGATCCAGGAGTCCCGATGCGCGGCATCGATGAAGAAACCGGCGAATTCCGCGGCCCGAGCCGCAGCCAGCAGCGGCGCGAGGCGCTGGAAGTGCGCGCGCTCGCCGAGGCGCTGGTGGCGCTGCCGCCCGCGCGTCTGGCCCGCCTGCCCATCCCCGAGCACCTGCTGCCGCATATCCACGACACTCAGAAGATCAGCTCGCACATCGCCCACAAGCGCCAGCTGCAGTTCCTGGCCAAGCAGATGCGGCGCGAAGACGATGAGACCCTGCACGCGATCAGCGACGCGCTGGACGCCGGCGGTGAGGCCGCCCGTCAGGAAACCGCCCTGCTGCACCGGGTTGAAACCTGGCGCGAACGGCTGCTGGAGGAAGGCGACGTGGCCCTGGCTGCGCTGGTGGCCGAATACCCGCAGGCCGAACCGCAGCAGCTGCGCCAGCTGGTGCGCAACGTGCATGCCGAGCGCAGGAAGAACAAGCCGCCGCGCGCCTTCCGCGAGCTGTTCCGGCTGCTGCGCGGGCTTCTCGAACAGCCGGAAGAAAGCACCGGCGAAGAATAGCCCGCTGGTGCGCCAGCCCCGCTAGGCCCGGGTGCCACCCACGGTCAGCTGATCGATCAGCAGCGACGGCTGGCCCACGCCCACCGGCACGCTCTGCCCGTCCTTGCCGCAGGTGCCCACGCCGTCGTCCAGGGCGAAGTCATCGCCCACCATGGTCACCCGCTGCATGGTCTCCGGCCCGTTGCCGATCAGGGTTGCGCCCTTCACCGGCGCGGTGACCTTGCCATCCTCGATCAGGTAGGCCTCGGTGGCCGAGAACACGTACTTGCCGCTGGTGATATCCACCTGGCCACCGCCGAAGTTGACCGCGTACAGGCCCTTCTTCACCGAGCGGATCATCTCCTCGCGCGTGTTCCGCCCGGCCAGCATGTAGGTGTTGGTCATGCGCGGCATCACCAGGTGTGCGAAGGATTCGCGGCGGCCGTTGCCGGTCGGCGCGGTTCCCATCAGGCGGGCGTTGTGGGTGTCCTGCATGTAGCCCACCAGCACCCCGTCCTCGATCAGCGTGGTGCTGCGGGTGGGTGTGCCTTCGTCGTCGATATTGAGCGAGCCGCGGCGGCCCGACAGGGTGCCATCGTCCACGATGGTCACACCCGGCGCGGCCACCCGCTGGCCGATGCGGCCGGCGTAGGTGCTGGTGCCCTTGCGGTTGAAGTCACCCTCCAGCCCGTGGCCCACGGCTTCGTGCAGCAGCACGCCCGGCCAGCCCGCGCCCAGCACCACCGGCATCACCCCGGCCGGCGCGTCCACCGCCTCCAGGTTCACCAGCGCCTGGCGCAGGGCCTCGCGGGCGAAGCGCTCGGGCTGCCCGTCGCCCAGCAGGCCTTCGTAGGAATAGCGGCCACCAAACCCGGCATAGCCCGACTCGCGGCGCCCGTCCTGTTCCACGATCACCTGGATGTTCATCCGCACCAGCGGGCGCACATCGCCGGCCAGCACGCCATCCGAACGCGCCACCAGGATGGTTTCAACCGCGCCGCTCAGGTTCACCATCACCTGGCGCACCCGCGGATCGGCGGCACGCAGGAACTGGTCCACCCGGCGCAGGGCGTCCACCTTGACCTCGCTGGCCAGCGCGTCGATGGGATCATCCGCCGGGTACAGCGCGCGGCCGCTGCCGGGTACCAGGGTGCGCGGCGCGCGGGCATCGCCGGCCCGGGCAATGGCACGCGCAGAGCCCGACGCGGCCAGCAGCGCCTGGGCATCGATTTCGTCGGAATAGGCGAAACCGGTCTTCTCGCCGGAGATGGCGCGCACGCCCACGCCCTGCTCGATCGCGTGGGCGCCGTCCTTGACGATGCCGTCCTCCATCGCCCAGCTCTCGCGCCGGATGTGCTGGAAGTATAGATCGCCAAAATCGATGCCGGGCCCCATCAGGGTGCCGAAGGCGCGCTCCAGCCCCGCACTGTCGAGACCTGCCGGCTGCAGCAGGCGGGAATGGGCGATGGCGAGCGGTTCGGCGGTATTGGTCATAGCTACTGTGTGGGGACGGAAGGGACAAAGGCCAAGCCGGCGGCGCCACCATGGCAGCGCCGCGGCGCGAACGCCAGCGCTATTGCCGCGGCGGCGGGGGCTCGCGCTCGGCCATGCGCGGCGGCTCGCGGCGAACCACTTCCACCTCCGGCTCGCTCCACGGGCCGGTGACGCGGTAGGTGGTGGAGCCGAGCTCGCTGAGCGGCCGGCGCAGCACCGCATTGGCCATCGCCCCAACCGCGGCACCCACCGGTCCGGCGGTGATCGCACCGACCGCGGCCAGCACGTTGCCGGACTTGGGCAGGACCTCGACGGTCTGATCGTATGTACGCGCCCGCAGATCGGCCTGGCCCGAGATGTGGACCTCGGCAGCCGGACCATCCATCACCAGCCGGTCGCTGCGCGCCTGTCCGGCCACCACCTGGATATCGGCTTCGATGCGGTTGAAGGCAAAGCCGCGGGCGAAGAAATCACGGAAATCCAGCGACAGCCGGCGCGGCAGCTCGGCGATGCTGAGCAGCCCCAGCAGGCGCCCCGCCCCGGGCTGCACTTCCAGCAGCTGGCCGTCGCGCACGCGCAGCTCCAGGGTGCCGTCCAGCAGCTCGGCGCGGAACCCCGCCGGGCTTGCCGCCCAGGCCGCCGCCAGCTGCACGCGCCCGTCGCCGCCGGCCATGTGCCCCTGATAGCCCAGTCCGTCCAGCAGCTCGCCGAAATTGGCGCTGGCCACGCGCATCTCCATGCGCGTATGCGCCGCGCCGCCGCGACCGTTCCAGTCACCGCTGGCGGAAATATGGTGGGTAGGCGACTGGGTCTCCAGCTGCTCGATGCGCATGCCGCCGCGGGTGCGACGGGTCACCAGAGTGGCAGTGCCCAGCCGCGCCTGGTCGACGCGCAGGTCTTCCACCGAAACCCGGATCGGCGGGATCCGCGCCGGGTCCGGGCCCTCGCCTGACAGGTCCGCGTCCACCACGGCGTCATCGCCGGCAGCCACCTCCGTCGCGCCTTCTCCCTCCGGGCGTTGGCGATACCAGTGCAGCCGCTGGAAATACCCGGCCAGTGCTGCATCGCCCGTGGGCAGGGTCAGGCTGCCGGCCAGGGCCTCGCCATCGAAATCCAGGCGCGTGCCGTCCTCATCCCCGGCCGTTCCCACGTGGACGCTGCCGAAGCTGCCTCCGGCAAGGTGCAGGCGATCCACCTGCAGGTCCACCCCGGCCAGCGCAAGACCGTCTCCATCGCCGCTGCCGCCGTCGGCAACCAGGCCAGCCCATTCCAGGGCGGCGAGCTCGGGGGTCCGTCCTTCCACCACCAATCCCCGGATGGGCGCGCCCACCGCGGTGCCGCCCATGCTGACCCGCACGGCGGCCGGACCGTCACCGGCATGGGCGCGCAGGGCCATGCGCTGGCCCAGCCGGACTTCCACATCCCCGCGCCCCAATGGCAGAGGAATGACCACCCGGGCCGGCAGCGCCGCATCGGCGGATTTGGCCAGCGGCGCCGGCAGATCCAGCGCGGTGCCCACCAGGGTGGAATCCAGCGTCAGGCGCGCCGCATCGGTGCTGCCGGTGCCTGCAGGAACGGCCACCCCCACCGTCCAGGCGGAACGCCCCTGCAGGTAAGGCTGCAGCCAGTCCAGCTGCGGCGCGCGTGCCAGCAGGGCGGGCGCTTCCATGCTGCTGCGCAGGCCGGCTTCGAATGCGTGATCTGCATCGGCCACGTGCCCTGTACCGGCGAGCAGGGTCAGCCGACCCGGGCGCCCATCCACCCGCGTGGTCAGCGAGCGCGCCTGGAAACCGTGCTCGTCGTAGGCCAGGTCACCACGCAGGTCCTGCAGTTCCAGCCCCCATTCGGGCATCGCTGCCTGCACCCCGGCGAACCGGGCGTGCCCGGTGATTTCCGGCCCCGCTCCATCTCCGTGCAGCGGCAGGCGCATGGCGAAATCGGCCCGCAGCCCGCCGCCTATCTGCAGCCCGTCCAGCACTTCGACCGCAAGCGGGCTGCGCTGCAGCATGGCAATCGCGGTACCCGCATCGGTGTCGGCCGCGGTCCGGGTGCTGACGGCCAGTTCGGCGCGGCCAAACTGGGGAATGCCCGCCTCCAGCGCCTCGACCGCCACGCCGGCGATCGCACCGCTGCCGCTGAATTCAAATCCGGAGCCGATGAAACGCAGCTGGCCCTGCAGCCCTTCCGCCGCCGGCCAGTCCGGCTGGAACGCCAGAGTGGTATCCACCAATTCGGCCTCGGCGTGGAACAGGCCGCTGCCGCCGCGGCCAGACACATCGCTGAACGGCCAGTCGTCCAGGTCACCGGACACCACCGCGCGCCCGTTGCGGACCTCTCCGTCCACCAGGGCGGCATCCAGCCAGGCCAGCGTCTGCCCGGACATCCGGTGGCGGACCCAGAACTTCTTCGCCACCGGCACCCGGGTGTCGTCCAGGCTGGCGACCAGATCAATCCGCGGGCGGGTGCCATCGCCCTGGAAGGCCAGCCCGCCGCGCACGTGCACGCCGTAATCCACGCCCTGCACGCGCAGGGCCGGCGTCTGCACCTGCCAGCCGCCCTCTTCCGGCCATGCAGCCACATCGCCGAGCAGGGTCACCTCGTGCATCAGGCCGAACCCGCTGGGCCAGTCGAAGCGCAGACGCGCCTCCGGATCAAACGAGAACAGCAAACCATCGGCGTCGGCCACCAGATCACCGCGCAGCCCCGACAGCCCCGGACGGTCACCCACGGCGGCAAACGCCAGACCTTCAACCCGGGCGGCGGCGCGCAGCGGCCCCCCACGCATCCCGGCCAGTTCCACGTCCGCCAGCACCGCGCCCGGGCCAGCCTGTCGCAGCCAGCCCTGCAGACCGGGGGCGACCCAGTCGCCCAGGGCGAGGATCTCAAGCAGCGGCGCCGCTTCGATCCGTTGTGCCACCAGGGCGTAATGGGTGCTGGCCTGCGCGGATAGCCCGGCAGTGGACCAGGCCTGTCCGTCCCGCTCCAGATTCAGCTGCGGAACATCCACGCGCCAGCCGCCGTCCACCTGGCGCCATTGCAACTCCGCATCCAGACGGTCGAACCCCGTCTCTGCGCGCGCCGTGTCCGGGCCGGTGCTGGCCAGCGCCAGGTCTTCCAGCGCGGCCTGCCCGGTGACCGATGCGATGCGCGCGTCGCGCACCTCCGCCCACGCCTGGAGCCTGCCCTGGCCCTGCTCCATCCGGATCCCGGCCAGCTGCAGCAGCGGAGACCAGGTTTCCAGGTGCGCGCCATCCACGTTGGCGTACAGCTGGCCATCGTGGCGGCTGCGATCAAAGCGCGCCGCGGCCACCAGCGGTGCCCCTTCCGGTGCCATCCAGGCACGACTGGCAGCGCGCACCTGGCCGCCGTTGACGCGCAGGCGCAGGTCGATCTTCGGAATCCGGACGTGCAGCGCCAGGTCCGGCGCATCCACGGTCAGGCTGGCCCCGATCACCTGCAGCTCACCCAGCCGCTCAAGCGCAGCGAACGGATCCCCGCCCTCGCCATCACCCGGCAGGCCACGGGCATGCCAGCGCCCACCGGCATCGCGGGCCAGGGTCAGATCCAGATGACGCAGCCGCAGCTCGGTCAATGAACGTCCAGGCAGCAGGCCGCTGTACTGGGCCACCAGCACCTCGGCCTCACCGATGGTCACCGCGTCCTCGCCCTGGCCGATACGCAGCCCATGCAACTGCAGCAGCGGCCCGCGACGGGTCCAGTCCGCCTGCAGACCGTCAAAACCCACCGGATGGCCGGCCCGGGCGCTCAGCCAATCCGCCACCCTTTCGGGATTGCGCTCCAGCGCGGGCAGCAGCTGGCTGGCCGCCACCGCGCCCAGCGCCATCAGCACCAGCAGCGCGGCGAGCACGTACCACAGCGCCCGCCGCGTTACGCGCAGGCCGGTTCGCGCGGCTGCATTCACCGCGCCGGTCCGGTCAGGGGATCAGAGCAGCACCACATCAAACTGCTCCTGCGGATACTGCTCATCGGCCTGGAAACGGATCGACTTGCCGAGGAACTCCTCCAGCTCCGCCACCGCCACCGACTCCTCCTCGGTGATGCGGTTGACCACCTTCGGCGAGGCGATCACCAGCAGGCGTTCGGCATCGAACTGGCGCACGGCGCGGGTGATCTCGCGGAACACCTCGTAGGTCACCGTCTCGGCGGTCTTGAGCATGCCGCGCCCGCCGCAGGCCCCGCAGGGCTCGCTGAGCTGGCGCTGCAGGCTCTCGACGGTGCGCTTGCGGGTCATTTCCACCAGGCCCAGCGGCGAGAAGTCGTACACCGTGGTCTTGGCATGGTCGCGGGCCAGCGATTTCTCCAGCGTGCGCAGCACCTGGCGCCGGTGCTCCGGCTCCACCATGTCGATGAAGTCGATGATGATGATCCCGCCGAGGTTGCGCAGGCGCAGCTGCCGGGCCACCGCCTGGGCCGCCTCCAGGTTGGTGCGGTAAACGGTCTCCTCCAGGTTGCGCTGGCCGAGGAAGGAGCCGGTGTTCACATCCACCGTGGTCATCGCCTCGGTCTGGTCGATCACCAGATAGCCGCCGGATTTGAGCGGCACCTCCTTGTCCAGCGCGCGGGCGATCTCGTCTTCCACGCCATACAGATCGAACACCGGGCGCTCGCCGCCGTAATGCTCGATCCGCTCGGCCAGCCCGGGCACGTACTGGGCGGCGAAGCTGCGCAGGCGGTCGCAGGTCTCGCGCGAGTCCACCTTCACTTTTTCCACGTCGTGACGCATCAGGTCGCGGACCGCGCGCATGGGCAGGGTCAGGTCCTCGTAGATGCAGCTGCCCACCCGGGCCTCGCGGGCCTGCTGTTCCACCAGCGCCCAGACCCGTGCCAAGTAGCCGGTGTCCTCGCTCAGCGCCTCTTCGGACTGGCCTTCCGCATTGGTCCGCACGATATAGCCGTGCCCGCGGCCGGCGGCGGACAGGCCGGAGACGATGGTCTTCAGCCGGGTCCGCTCCTGCTCGTCCTCGATGCGCACGGACACGCCGATCACGCTCGAATGCGGCAGCAGCACCAGGTAGCGCGAGGGAATGCTGATCTGGGTGGTGATGCGCGCACCCTTGCCGCCGATCGGCTCCTTCACCACCTGCACCACGATGTCCTGGCCGTCGCGCAGCAGCTCGGTGATCGGCGGTACCGGCACCGCTGCCGGCATGCCCGTGGCATCGGCCTCCATGGCCGGCTCGGCCAGCGGACGGATCACGTCGTTGGCGTGCAGGAACGCGGCCCGCTCCAGGCCGATATCCACGAAGGCGGCCTGCATGCCGGGCATCACCCGCTGCACCTTGCCCTTGTAGATGTTGCCGACCACGCCGCGGTTCCAGCCGCGCTCGATATACAGCTCCTGCAGCATGCCGTTTTCGACCACCGCCACGCGGGTCTCGCGCGGGGTGACGTTGACCAGGATTTCCTCGCTCATGCCCCTGCCCCCTGCTGCTGTGTGTTGTGCTGCATCCCCATTCCCGGGCGCACCCCGATTCCGGCCTCGCGCAGCAGGCGGGCGGTTTCAAACAGCGGCAGGCCCATCACGCCCGAATAGCTTCCCGACAACCGCGCCACGAACACTTCCGCACCGCCCTGGATCGCGTAGCCGCCGGCCTTCCCCATCGGCTCGCCGCTGGCAACGTAGGCGTCGATCAGCGCCGGCGCCAGCGGTGCAAATTCCACCGTGGTCACCGACAGCGCGCGCAGCGTCCCGCCGGCCGAGCGCAGCGACACTGCGGTGAGCACGCGGTGCTCGCGGCCGGACAGGCGCGCCAGCATCCACGCCGCGTCAGCGGCATCCGCCGGCTTGCCGAACACTTCGCCGTCCAGCACCACCTCGGTATCCGAACCCAGCACCAGCACGTCGCCGGCATGGCCCAGCTGCCCGAACGCAGCCGCCGCCTTTTCATCCGCCACCCGGACCACATAGTCTTCCGGTGTCTCGCCTGCGGCGCGGACCTCCGGAATATCCACCGCCAGCACGGAAAATGGAACGCCCAGACGGGCGAGCAGTTCGCGGCGACGCGGCGATTTGGAGGCCAGATGGAGCATCGGACAAGGATACCCTCCAGCCCGCTTCGCACCGGCCGGCAACCGGGTTTGACCCCGATCCGGCTCACGGGCCGTTCACCGGAAGGCAACAACCC
>DXCY01000031.1 GCA_019115725.1 Candidatus Luteimonas excrementigallinarum | reverse complement strand
GCCCAGGCCATGGCGAAGACCATCATCGAACGTGGCTACCGCATCGTTTCCGGCGGCACCGAGAACCACCTGATGCTGGTGGACATGATCGGCAAGGGCATCACCGGCAAGGCCGCGGAAGAAGCGCTGGGCCGGGCCCACATCACCGTCAACAAGAACGCGGTGCCGAACGATCCGGAGAAGCCCTTCGTGACTTCGGGCCTGCGCATCGGCACCCCGGCGGTGACCACCCGCGGCTACGGCGAGCAGGACTGCGTGGACCTGGCCAACTGGATGTGCGACGTGCTCGACGCGCCCAACGACGAGGCCGTGATCGAACGCGTCCGCGGCCAGGTCACTGAGCAGTGCCGCAAGTATCCGGTGTACGGCTGATCCCGCCGGGCGGGCCGCATGCACTGCCTTTTCTGCCAGCACGTTGATACCCGGGTGATCGACTCGCGTGCCTCGGAGGATGGAGCCACCATCCGCCGCAGGCGCGAATGCGAGGCCTGCGGCGAGCGCTTCTCCACCCTGGAGACCATCGAGCTCAAGCTGCCCGCGGTGATCAAGACCGACGGTCGGCGGGAGGCGTTCGAAACGCGCAAGCTGCGGCAGAGCTTCGACCGGGCGCTGCACAAGCGCCCGGTGCCGGAAGAGCAGGTGGAGGCGGCGGTGCGGGCAGTGGTGCACCAGCTGCGCATGACCACCGAGCGCGAGGTGCAGTCGCGGCGGATCGGGGAGTTCGTGATCGCCGAGCTGCGCAAGCTCGATCACATCGGCTTCGTACGCTTCGCCTCGGTGTACCGCTCGTTCCAGGACGTGGCGGATTTCCGCAACGAGCTTGACCGCCTGGAGCGCGAGACGCCCGATGAAGGGCAGCTGCCGCTGCCGGGCGTGGGCGCGGAGGCGGAGGTGTTCCCTCCCGGCCAGGCAGGCGGCAAGCCACGCAAGCGCTGATCATCAAGGCGCCACAGACAATCATTCCTGATCCGGGGCAGAAGGTATTTCCATGACCCAGTCATTCAGCGCGATCGATCACCAGATGATGGCGCGTGCGCTGCGCCTGGCCGAGCGCGGCCTGTACACCACCAAGCCCAATCCGATGGTCGGCTGCGTGCTGGTCCGCGATGGTGAAGTGGTGGGAGAGGGCTGGCATCAACGCCAGGGCGAGGCGCACGCCGAGGTGCTGGCGCTTGAAGCCGCCGGCGAGCGGGCGCGCGGCGCCACCGCCTATGTGACCCTGGAGCCCTGCGCCCATGCCGGCCACACCGGCCCGTGCGCGGATGCGCTGGTGGCAGCCGGGGTGTCGCGGGTGGTCGCAGCCATGCGCGATCCGTTCCCGCAGGTCGATGGCAAGGGCTTTGAGCGGCTGCAGGCGGCGGGCATCCAGACTACCTCCGGGCTGATGGAGACCGAGGCGCGCGAGCTCAACCTCGGATTCGTTTCCCGGGTCGAGCGCGGCCGGCCGTGGGTGCGGGTGAAACTGGCGATGAGCCTGGACGGGCGCACCGCGCTGGCCAGCGGCGAATCGAAGTGGATCACCGGCGAGGCGGCCCGCGTTGACGGTCACCGCTGGCGCGCCCGCGCCGGGGCGATCCTCACCGGCGCCGGCACCATCCTGGCCGATGACCCGCAGCTCACCGTGCGCCTGGACGATGACACTCCGTTCGTGGCGCCCACCCGGGTGGTGCTGGATCCGGGCCTGGCCACCATCGCCCGCGGCCGGGTGCGCGAAGGCGACGCGCCCACCCTGTACCTGCACGCGCCCGACGTGAAGCCCCCGCGCGACATGCCCGCGCCCCGCGCGGCGGTGCCGATGAACAACGGCATGCTCGACCTGCGCGCGGTGCTGCAGCTGCTGGTCGAGCGCGGGGTCAACGAAGTGCACGTGGAGACCGGCGCCACCCTGGCCGGCGCGCTGCTGTCGGAGGGGCTGGTGGACGAGCTGCTGCTGTACGTGGCCCCGGTGCTGCTGGGCGACAGCGCACGGCCGCTGTTTGCCGGCCTGAAGGTGGACGACATGGCCCACCGTTACTGTCTGCACGCAGCCGAGACCCGCAAGCTCGGTGACGACCTGCGCATCCGCCTGCGACCGGTAGCCTCGTAGGTCGGGGCTACGCCCCCGACGCCCCCGACGCCCCGGGAATCCTGTGCTCGCGTGTTCGCCGCGAACCACACATCCCCCGCGTCGGCCGCATAGGGCCGACCTGCGAAGACACCGCCGGCGGTCTTGCGGTGGAACGCCGCGTTCCGGGGCGGGCATCGGGGCCGGGTGGTAGAATTCCGGCGCCGGTCATCCGGCACCAGACCCAACCAGAAACGTCTTCAGGGCGGGGTGGAAGTCCCCACCGGCGGTAGGTGCGACGGCCTTCACGGCGTTCCGCAAGCCCGCGAGCGCCTGCGGCCTGCCGCAGGGTCAGCAGATCCGGTCCAATTCCGGAGCCGACGGTCCGGGAAGCGGCGGCGGGCGATGCCCGACGCCGGTTCCCTACAGTCCGGATGAAAGAAGACCATTCGTGCGGCCGAGGCCGCGCGCATGTCCTGCGCCCGGGACGTTTTTCGCCATCAACGCGGGAAACGCCATGTCCAGTTCCATGATTGCCTCCACCCCGGCCGCTGATCCAGCGGCGGAGGGCGCCTGATGTTTACCGGAATCATCGAAGGCGTCGGCCGCCTGGCCGCGCGCGAGCCCCGCGGCGGCGACGTCCGCTTTGCGATCGAGGTCGGCACGCTGCCCTTCGGCGAGGTCCGTCTGGGCGAGAGCATCGCGGTCAACGGGGTGTGCCTGACCGTGGTGGAATTCGACGCGCGCTCCTTCCATGCCGATGCCTCCAACGAAACCCTGTCGCTGACCACGCTCGGCGGCCTGGAAGCGGGTGCGGCGCTGAACCTCGAGCGCGCCATGCGCCCGGATGACCGCCTTGGCGGACACCTGGTCAGCGGCCACGTTGACGGGGTGGGGCAGGTGGCCGCGATCACCCCGGACGCGCGCGCCCAGCGCTGGCGCTTCGAGGCGCCGGCCGGCGTGCTGCGCTACGTGGCCAGGAAAGGCTCGATCTGCGTCGACGGCGTCAGCCTGACGGTGAACGGGGTCGATGGCTCCGGCTTCGAGGTTGCGCTGGTGCCGCACACCGTTGCCCATACCCGCTTTGCCTCCACCGGCGTCGGTGATCCGGTCAACCTGGAAGTCGACCTCATTGCCCGCTACGTCGAACGCCTGATGTCCGCGCCGCAGCCTCTCCCGTAGGAACGCGCATGTAGGAACGCGCATGGCGCACGCCTGCGAACGATCCAGCCCCACGACCGACCCGAGACCCCCCCCTATGTCTTTCTC